>CAJJBH010000019.1 GCA_905182355.1 uncultured Paracoccaceae bacterium
GCAAAAACCTGTTGGGGTATTTCGACGAAACAAATGTGACCTGCGGCAATTGTGATCTTTGCGACACGCCCGTTGATGTATTTGACGGGACTGTGGCTGTGCGCAAGGCGTTGTCTGCAATTTTACGCACCAAGGAATGGTTTGGTGCGGGCCATTTAATCGACATTTTGCTGGGCAATAAAACACCCAAAGTCCTTGAACGCGGCCATGACAGTCTGCCGACCTATGGCGTGGGAAAAGAATACAATAAAGCCCAGTGGCAGGCCGTGTTCCGCCAAATGATGGGGCGCGATTTAATCCGACCCGACCCGGAACGGCATGGTGCCCTGCGGATGACCGACAATGCGTTGCCGATCCTGCGGAATGAAACGACAATTTCTTTGCGGCGCGACACCATAAAATCAGCCACTCGCCGTCCAGCGGTTAAGGCGATGGTGTCTGACGAAGACGCACCATTGCTAAGTGCCTTAAAGGCAAAGCGCCGTGGGTTGGCCGAAGCGGCAAAGGTACCTGCCTACATTATCTTCAACGACAAAACTTTGATCGAGATGGCGGAAAAACGGCCCGCCGATTTGGATACGATGGCGGGGATCAGCGGAATCGGGGCCAAGAAGTTGGACAGCTACGGCGATGCCTTTTTGGAAGTTGTCAACGGTGAAGCCACCCAGATGCACCCGACGCGGCGCAAATTGGCGGGGCGTGATGCGGGATCGATCTATGATCGCTTGCTTGAAGTTCAAGCCGAATTGACTCGCGGTGAGGGCGGCATTGAAAAGCCGTTGAGTTGCTCTGCTTCGATGTTGGCGAAGGTTGCGCAAATGCGGTCTGGCGATAACACGGCAATAGCGCGTCTGTTGGGCGAACGGCGCAGCGAAAGATTTAGCGCGGCATTTCTGGACGTGTTGCGCGAGGCGAGCTAGATCATTTACGAGATAAAAAAAGGTACCGAAATGTTGGTTGTGATTTCACCGGCTAAAAAGCTGGATTGGGCGACGCGCGATGTGGCTGCCACTGCTCCTGATTTTCAGGATGACGCGATCAGTTTGGCGCGGACTGCCCGCAACCTATCATTGGGTGAACTTAAGGGGTTGATGCACCTAAGTGATGATTTAGGACGCCTAAACCAGGATCGTTTCAAAGCTTTCCAAGACGCGCCAGATGCGGATGTGACACGACCTGCCGCACTTGCCTTTGCAGGGGACACCTATCAAGGGCTGGAGGCTGGCACTTTGGATGGTGACGAAATGACGTGGGCGCAGGATCATTTGCGTATCCTTTCGGGACTGTACGGTGTGTTGCGTCCATTGGATTTGATCCAAGCGTACCGTTTGGAAATGGGCAGCCGTTTGAAAACCCGACGCGGCAAAAATCTGTACGACTATTGGGGGAATGATCTGTCCAAAGCGCTGAATGCGCAGGGTGAACAGGTGGGCAGCGATATTTTGGTAAATTGCGCCAGTCAGGAATATTTCGGGGCCGTCGCATTGAAAGCCTTGAAACTACGGGTGATCACACCGGCGTTTATGGAAGACAAAGGGCAGGGCCCGAAGATTGTCAGCTTTTTTGCTAAGAAAGCCCGTGGTGCGATGGCACGTTATATGGTGCAGAATCGTTTGACCAACCCGAAGATGATTTTGGAGTTCGACGCAGGCGGATATGCATATCAACCAGACCTGTCGACCGACGACAAACCGGTATTCGTGCGACCCTATCCCGAACCCAAATAACTATTTCAGATCAAGTTCACCCAAGAATTCGACCCCTTTGGGAATGTACTCAGATAGCTTGCCGTGGATTGCCCATTTGCGCAATGGCTTGGTCAGATAGTGATCAAGACCCGCCTCCAGGATGCTTTTTTCGTCACCTTTCATCGCATGAGCTGTCAACGCGACAATACCAACAGGATGCGGCGTGCCTTTTTCAAGTTTTCGAATTTCGCGCGTCCCCTCTTCGCCATCCATAATCGGCATCGAGATATCCATAAAGATCAGATCGGGCATAAAGGTTTTGAAGATGGCAACTGCCTCCTGCCCATCGCTGGCAAATTTCAGGTCGATATTCAAACCCTTCACCATTTTATTAAATACCAGTTGATTGGTTTTGTTGTCCTCTGCCGCCAAGACCCGCATCTTGCGGTTTTCTTGTGGCACAGCCCTTGGAATCTGTGGAGCAATTTCTTGAAGATCAGGGTGTTCGAGGGACCGTAATTTTGCAAACAGGTTCCTTACGTGGCACAGGTTTTTGCATTAACCCGTGCAGGTGTTTCCTTGCAGGATTTTTGTCCGCAAGACCGGGATTGGAGCTGAGCAAAATAATTGGGGTATCATTTCCCCGTTCATATAGCGCCGTCGTCAACTCTAGGCCATCCATCTCGGGCATGTTGTGATCGGTCAGTATCAAATCAATGTCGATGCCAGCCGTTATTTTATCTAACGCATCACGCCCATTCACGCAGCACGTGACCCGCAATCCCAATTGTTCAAGCTGACGTTCTAAAATTGTACGATTGGCCAAAATGTCATCCACCACCAAAACGTGGCGCAGACCGTCAGATAAAACCGGAAAGACAATTGCTTCAGCGTCGACGGTATCTAGTGGAATGTGAAATCCAAAACACGATCCTTCACCTTCTTCACTCGTCACCCATATGTCACCATGCATCAAGGTGACCAACCGTTTCGAAATCGTGAGGCCCAACCCAGTTCCATCGAATTGACAGTTCCGTTCGTTTTCAACCTGATTGAATTCCCCAAAGATATGCCCCACCATTTCTTTCGGGATTCCGATGCCAGTGTCTTCGATCGTTATGGTAACTTCGGCATTGCCATGTTCAGGGTTTGGGATGCCTAAAACACGGATCAACACATGCCCTTTGGTGGTGAATTTTAACGCATTCCCCAGAAGATTTGTCAGCACTTGTCGAACCCGACCGGGGTCGCCAATGAACCGTGTTGGCAGGAACAAATCATAATCCAGCGCAACGGTTAATCCCTTTTCACGCGTCGCAGGTTGTAACAGCATTATTATCTCATGGATGCTGCGTTCAAGGTCGAATGGTTCTGGATGCAGTTCCAGTTTTTCCGCCTCGATCTTGGAATAATCCAAGACATCATTGATAATCACCAACAGCGCTTCGCCCGAGTTTTTGATCGTATCAACGCAAAGCCACTGCTCGTCCATCAGTACTGTGTCGGCCAGCAGATCGGACATTCCAACAACGCCATTCATGGGCGTTCGGATTTCGTGGCTCATGTTGGCAAGGAAGGACGATTTGGCCCTATTCGCACTTTCGGCAATTTCGCGCGCGGCCTCTAATTTTTTCTCATATTCGACAGTTGCGGTGATGTTTAGGCCAAGGGATACAATGTCGCCCCCCTGCCCCCGTCGATCCATCAATTTGATATATTGGTCATTCCAAAGATGTAAGACAACGGGGGTTGGCGTAGGTTCTTGCCACCTGTTAATCATCATCTCCCGCCACTCAGGTCCAGACAGATCGCCAGTGTTTACGATACCTTCATCCGTTAACACCTGCAAAATTGTAACGTAATTTACGCCCGTCTGGATATCTTCCAGACCGTCAAAAATCGTCAGATACGATTGGTTGGCAGCGATCTTGTTGCTTTCGGTATTGAAGAACGCGAACCCGTCTTGGATCGTTTCAATCGAATGCCACAAACGCCGTTCCGCGATCATTATTTTCTGGTTGGCGACGGTGAGGTCTGATTTCACCCGCCTGTTTTCGTCATGAATAATTGCCGACTGCGCCCGCGTTTCGTCGATTTCTTCACTTAATTCACGTGCGTGGTCCCCTAGTTTCCGATTGGCTGCAAACAATTCTGCCTGCTTTAATTCTAACATTTTCTCAGCGGCCAATCGCCCGCGCCGTTCGGCTATAATTTTGTCAGCCAAAGTCATTTGTACAGATTTGCCCCTACGCCCTGAATTCCCGTTGAGATCGCTCAGTCAATTGAACATCCGCTTAACCATGATCAAATGTTTGCCCCAGCCTGGGTAATTCGCTGGATTGAAAGTTCAGGTAGTAAAATGCTACCAAAACGAAGTGGGGTGTCAGGGCGCAACCAAACCCCAGTTCCGTAACCCCAAAATTGACCAAAGGTACTTGCCACATGACTGACCACAGCAATCGTAAATTATCGATCCAAACACGTGTGGCCCAAGCCTTGCATTTTGTTGAGGCAGAAACAGGTGCCGTCGTTCCGTCAATTCAACCTGCAGCAACCTATGCCCGTGATGAAAATTACGAGGTCCGCAAACCCTATTGGTACCGCCGTGATGGCAGTCAAACCACCGCCCACGCCGAAGCGGTGATTGCCGAAATGGAGGAGGCATCGGAATCGTTGTTGTTTGCCTCTGGTATGTCCGCCTGTACCGCTGTGATCGAACATTTGCCAACAGGGTCCC
Organism: uncultured Paracoccaceae bacterium; assembly: GCA_905182355.1. Taxonomy (GTDB): domain Bacteria; phylum Pseudomonadota; class Alphaproteobacteria; order Rhodobacterales; family Rhodobacteraceae; genus Ascidiaceihabitans. The sequence continues at coordinate 4,426 of CAJJBH010000019.1, forward strand.
ATATCGTTGCGCCAAAGGTCATGTACCACGGTGTTTTGATGCAAATTCAAAACTATGCCGCCAATGGCCGTATCACCGTTAGTTATTACACCGCAGGCGATCTGGAAGAGTTGGCAAGTGCTGTTGCGGCCCAAAACACCACTTTGGTTTGGGTTGAAACCCCCAACAATCCCAACTGGGAAGTGACTGATATTCAAGCTGCTGCAGATATCGCGCACGCGGCAGGTGCCAAGCTGATTGCAGACTGCACTGGCACGCCCCCCTCGATGACCAAAGCCTTGGATTTTGGCGCCGACATTTCGTTTCATTCCGCGACCAAATATCTAAACGGTCACTCTGATATCACCGCTGGTGTTTTATCAGTGCGCGAGACAGGGAAATACTGGGACGACATCTGCATGGTGCGCAAATTGCATGGCACTGCGCTGCATTCCTTTGACGCGTGGTTGTTGATCCGTGGCATGCGAACCCTGTTTTTACGTGTCGAACGGTCATGCAAAAATGCGATCGCCATTGCTTCGCATTTTGAAGGGCATCCACTGCTTGACGCTGTGCTATATCCTGGTCTGCCCTCTGACCCAGGGCACGCCGTCGCAAAGCGTCAAACCAATAGTCAATTTGGTGGTATGATGTCCGTCATCGTGAAGGGTACAGAACAAACTGCAATCGACACGACACGGTTCTGCGAATTGTTCTATCCTGCGACATCCCTTGGTGGCGTTGAAAGCCTGATCGAACACCGCAAAACTGTCTCTGGTGATGGTTTTCCTGTGCATCCTTGCCTGCTGCGGTTGTCCATTGGTATCGAAGATGCGGATGATCTGATTTATGATCTGGAGCAGGCCCTAAACCGGGCAAACCAGCAATCTTAGCGTTGTCCTTCACGCATCCATGCGCCGACGATAAACAGGCCTGCCAATAACAGAACCAACCATCCCGGCAACAAGGGTGTGAGCCTGACGTCGCGCACCTCAAATGCGTTGCGCGGTGTCAGGCCGATCCAGCCGCGCCCTGTTGCTGGACGGCCTTCACGCACGTTTCTGATAGACGGTAATCCGTCCTCAAGACGGTGAACACCACCACGGGTGGGGCTGATCACTGGCCCCAAAACATCACCCGTTGCTATGGTATTAACGAACTCGCGCGGCGCAGCAGGGCCAAGGCCAATCACCGTTTCCTGGTCGCCATTTGTCAGGCGATAAAGGCCAATTTCAGGCCCTTCAAACATACCTTCAAATTGACCCGCTCCAGTACGGTCCAATAGCATCGTTGTGGTTGTTCCATCGGGTGCGGCAATCCTGACCTCGGGTATTGTTTCGCCCAAGGTGCGGCGCAAAATACGCATAGTCTGACCAGTGGCCGTGGCGGTCAGTGCCTCTTCCTCCAGTTCTGGTTCTTTCATCATCCAATGGCCCAAACGGCGCAGCAGCTCCAGCTGGGGTCCGCCACCTTCATATCCACGGCTCCAAAGCCACGCGTGATCTGACGCAAGCAAAGCAACCCGTCCTTCACCAACACGGTCCAAAACCAACAAGGGGCGCCCGTCCAGCCCTTCCATGACGGTATTGCCAGAGGTAGCAATCACATCAATCTGGCGCAACCAACGGCCCCAATCACCTTTCGATGGCAGATCGGCGGTAACAGGATGACGCTCACCCAGTTCTGTTACAACAGGGCGGTAGGGTTCTTCCAAAACACGCGCTGTAGGTTCAGCAGGAATGACACTGCTAAGCGGCGAACGATAAATGCTGTCGGCGCTGGCAAAATCGGTACCCGCCGCAACCAAAACAGCGCCACCTTGCTGGACATAATTCACGATATTCTCAAGGTATAGCGTTGGCAAAATCCCACGCCGTTTGTAGCGATCAAAAATGATCAGATCAAAGTCGTTTATCTTCTCAAGGAAAAGCTCACGCGTAGGGAACGCAATCAAACTAAGTTCACTAACTGGCACACCGTCTTGTTTCCCCGGGGGGCGCAGAATGGTGAAATGCACCAGATCAACAGAACTATCAGATTTTAACAAATTGCGCCATGTGCGCCCACCGGCATGCGGTTCGCCCGACACCAGCAGAACCCGCAAACGATCGCGCACTCCGTTGATTTGAATCAACGCCGTATTGTTGCGATCCGTCAGTTCAGTTTCGTCAGCAGGTGACGTGAATTGGATTACATTCCGCCCTGGGTGGGGCAGCGTCAAAGGCAGTTCCATGTCCTGCCCCAAAGGTACGTTAAACCGCTGGGCAGGTTCCCCATCGATTGAAATATCAAGCGGAACGTTTCGCACAGACTGCGGGGCCGCACCCATGTCATCAATTCGCAGGGTCAGAACAACAGGTTCCCCAATAATCGCAAAGGCTGGTGCATTGCTGATGATCAAGCGGCGGTCCCAATCCGTAGCCTTACCTGATTGCAGCAGGTGCAGGGGCGCGGGCAAATCAATGGGCAGATCACCGTCGTGGATTTGACCATCAGATATCGCGATAATACCCGCAATCCGACCACGCGGTTCTTGGGCCAAGGCATCGGTCAACGCGCTTAGCAATAGGGTGCCCCCGTCACCCTCCCCGTCACCCAAATCGATGCGACGCAATTCTGTATTATTGCGGGCATTAATTTGCGCGGCAATCAGGTCGGCGGACACGCTTGACTTGGCCGCACGGTTCGCCAAATTTTGCGATGCAGTCTTGTCTTGGATCATCAGCACGATATCGGCCAATGGACTGCGGTCTTCTTGTTGATAGGAAGGGCCAGACAAGGCCAGCAAAATGATAAGTCCCGCGCATCCACGCAATGCCCAACCGCGCAAGCCGCGCAATACCGCGAAAACGACACCCGCGAAAACGACTACGCCTAAGGCAGCCAAAACCACGTAGGGCAGCAAAGGATCGAAGATAATGGAACCTGTCATTGGCCTAGCCGATCCAGCAATGCAGGCACGTGCACCTGATCACTTTTGTAATTTCCTGTCAAAACATGCATCACTAGATTGACCCCAAACCGGTTCGCCAATTCGCGTTGCCGTTCACCGCCAAAGCCGCGACCAACGGGCAACATCGGCCCACCAGACGGGGTGATAGCCCACGCGCCAGCCCAGTCATTTCCGCCAATCACAACAGGTGTGACGCCGTCATTAAGATTGCGAAACGGCATCCCTTCGGCCTGTTCGGCGTTCACAGGGGACGCTTCAACCCAAACTTCGCGGCTGTTGTGACGGCCTGGGAAATCTTGAAGCAAATAGAATGCGCGCGTTAGAACGTGATCAGCCGGAACTGGCTCTAATGCAGAAATATCCATTAGTTTCGCGATATCTTGCAGCTTACGGCCGTTCGGGCTGGCACTGCCAAATCCAGAAATATTGGAATCGCGAGTGTCAAAAAGGATCATCCCACCAGACCGCAAATAGGCGTTAAGTTTGGCATATGCCTCGACCGAAGGGCGCGGTTGATCGGGAGTGATGGGCCAGTAAAGAATTGGAAAAAATGCCAACTCATCTGTTTCAAGGTCCACGCTTACAGGTTCTTGGGGTTCAATTGACGTACGAAAAAACAACGTGTCCGAAAGGCCACGCAATCCTGCAATCGCAATTTCGTCGACGTTTTTATCACCAGTTATAATATGGGCCAGCGCCAGTTCTGATACGCGATCAATATCCGCGTTCTGGGCATTCGCAGGCGGCGGTAACAGCGTAATCATGCCAAGCGCTAGCATTGCTATTGTACCGCGCGCAGCTTTTCCCAGCAGTCTGCCAGAAAGTGCCAAAGACGCGATGACATCCACCAGTAAAAGAACCAAAGCCAGCGCCAACAACAGACCACCTAAGGGGCGTGGTGGTTCGGTGGCATAACCGCTTACCGAGATACCATTCGGCCATTCAGCCAAGTTTAGCACGGCGTCAGGCGATAAGACATTGCGGGCAACAACACGGTCTCCAGATGTGTAAATTCCCGGTAACAAATTTGGTCCTGTATCAGCCTTGATCAGGTCGGGTCCATCGACACCTTGCAGCGTTCCCGCGTCACGCATCGTGCCAAAGCCATCCATCACCTGCAGCGGTGTCCAGACTGTGCCACTTAGATCCGCCGCTTCTGGCGAAGTTGCTGAGGACGAAACCGCCAGCCGGTCCAACATTTTCACGAACAAACCAGAAAATGGCAAAGTCGACCATTCAGCATTTGCCGTAACGTGGAACAAAACCACCTGTCCCTGTCCGATAGTTTTACGGGTCACCAATGGCGTACCGTCGTTCAATTGGGCAATCACGCGGTCCGCCAATGTGGGATCAGGCTGCGCCATAACTTGGGAACTGACCAGCACATCAGCAGGCACCTTAAGCCCGAAGAATGGCGAGGCTTCGGCAAAGGGGGCCACTGATTTCGGTTCCCCCCAACTCATCGTACCACCGACGCTGCGTCCGCCACGGCGCAAGCGTACAGGCATCAAAGGATCTTCTTCGGTGCGGCTGATGTCACTGGCAGCGATACGTGGACCTGCAAATCGCAGCAGCATGCCGCCCGTGTCGACCCATTCCAGCAGCCCGTCGGTTTCTGCTTTGGACAAGATCGCAACGTCAGCCAGAACAATCACATCGGGGTTAGCAGGCAGTACATCAGTCAACGCGCCAGTCAGCAAATCGGCTGTCGGTTCCAACGCCTGGTTTAGGTAATGAAGCGGGGAAAGCAGTTCCAGCCCTTCGCGCCCTTCACGGCCAGAAATCAGCGCCACTTCGCGTCGTTTGAATGCATCATCAACAAGCGTCTTTGCCCCCGCAGCCCGCAACCCTTGAATTTCGAATGCGGTCACCCGTGCCCGCAATTCCGATGGCAGCACCATCGCAGTTGTTGCTGTCTGTTCGCCGTTTTTGAAGTGCGCAGTGGCCGTCGCCAGCGTCGCATTGTTGCCTGAGGGGTCGCGCCCTTGCGCAAGGATTGTAACGTCTTGTACGTCTTGGGTGTTCGCCCGCAATACAGACAAGTTAATGGCACCATCTACGTAAGTGGCGGGCGTCAAACCTCCAATCTGGTGGGTGCCTTGGAGCACCCTCAAATCTGGGATCGGCTTTAGGGTGGCAAGGATCTTGTCGCGTCCCTCGTAAGCCAATCCATCGCTGAACCAAACCGCAGATGCGGCATTGGCCAATGTAATGGCGGAGATTGCGGTTGTTATGTTGTCCTCTGACGGCTGCCAAGGATTAGGTTTTAGCCCAGTCAGGGACGCAGAAACCGTTGCCGCAGGCAAAAACACCAGCGGTTTTGGGTTGGTCAATTGAAGGATCGCAACAGGTTGCCCAGCGCTGGTGGCACGGGCCAATTCAGCCTCAATCCCTTGCAATTGACGTATATGTCCGATCGCGCCCGCCCATGTTCCGTCCAGCACGATTAACTTGGGACCGCTCGTATCGGGGTTGGCATTTTCTGGGTTCAGCACGGGTTGCGCCTGTCCGATAACGATCGCGGCAACGGCCATTATCCGCAGCAATATGAGCCACCAAGGCGTGCGGTCTGAAACAGTATCCTTATCGTTCAAACCCAGCAGCAACGCCACGCCAGGAAAGCGACGCCGTATTGGCGCGGGAGGCACCGCACGCAAGATCAGCCATAGAATTGGCAAGGCCAAAAGCGCCACCAACAACCATGGTGCGCCGAACCCGATGCCCCCTAAAATTGTCATATGCGTGCCCCACCATTCATCGCTTGATATAGCCACAACAGGCCCGTTTGCGCGGATTTTTCAGTATGGTGCAGACCGTATTGCCAACCCGTTCGTGTGCACAGCCGTTGAAGGTCAGCTTTACGTTCGGCGAGCCGCGTAAGGTAACGGTCGCGCAAATCATTCGCCTTCAAGGTTTCGTGGCGCACCATGCCACCAACGCTTTCAAAAATTGTGCGGCCGTGGAATGGAAACGCCTCTTCGCTTGGGTCAAGGATTTGCAACAAGACACCACGCACACCGCGATCTGCGGCTTTGGTCAGTGCCAGTTTAACCGGCGCAATATCGCCCAAGAAATCAGATGCAAACATAGCAGCGGCATTCGGGATCATCGCACGGTGTTCCGGGGGGCTATATTCAGTTTCTTGATCCTCAGACAGCATTTCGGCCAACTGGGTAATTTGGGCGTTGCCACGGCGCGGGGGCAGGCGTGTACCTGTCAATCCAACCCGTTCACCGGCACGATTTAAAAGGATCGCAAGTGATAAAGTTAAAACCCGTGCGCGGTCTATTTTGGTTGGCAAATCATCGTTACTGGTGAACCGCATTGACGCACCCTGATCACACCACAACATCACCGATTGCGCGATCTGCCATTCGCGTTCGCGTACGAACTGTTGGTCGCCCATCGCACTACGTCGATGATCGATCATGCGACGGCTGTCCCCAACTTGCGCGGGACGATATTGCCAGAAATCATCGCCCATACCCGAACGACGCCGTCCGTGATCGCCCAACAGTACAGCACCCGCAAGCTGTTCTGCCCGCGCCAAAAGAGGCGGCAAGCGGGCGGCGTGGCCCTCGGACCGTGCGCGCAAGGTGGCAGATGTGACGGGGCTGTTCACGCGGCCGCTTTTCCTGTGGTTAGGGTGTTTGCGGTTGCATCGATCAGGGTGGTTAGACTGTCACCGCGGGCGCGAGCCGTGAAGTTGAGAGCCATGCGATGGCTTAAGACGGGGTGTGACATGTCGATGACGTCCTCGACTGATGGAGCCAAGCGGCCTTGCAGCAACGTGCGGGCACGTACAGCAAGCATTAGCGCTTGAGCAGCACGTGGACCCGGTCCCCATGCGACGGTTTCGCGAACCCGGTCAGAGGCGGAAACATCATCAGGACGGAAGGCGCGGACAAGGTCTAGAATCATTTCGACAACACTGTCGCCCACTGGCATGCGGCGCAAAAGGGTTTGTGCAGCAAGAAGTTCACCGTCGCCGAACACGGCCACCGCATCGTCTTCCATGTCGCCCGTTGTCGCCATCAAGATTTCACACTCTGTTGCGCGATCAGGATAAGGCACATCAATTTGCACAAGAAAGCGGTCAAGCTGGGCTTCAGGCAATGGATATGTGCCTTCCTGCTCAATCGGGTTTTGGGTGGCCAGAACATGGAACGGATTGCCCAGCGGACGGTTTTCACCAGCTACTGTCACCGTCTTTTCCTGCATTGCTTGTAATAGCGCCGATTGGGTGCGCGGGCTGGCGCGATTGATTTCATCTGCCATCAAAAGTTGGCAAAAAATCGGACCCTGCACAAAGCGAAACGCGCGGGTTCCATCATCATTTGTATCCAGCACCTCAGACCCCAAAATATCAGCGGGCATCAGATCAGGCGTGAACTGCACGCGGCTGCCATCTAGTCCCATCACAGTGCTTAACGTTTCAACCAATCGTGTCTTGCCCAGACCCGGCAAACCGACCAGCAAACCATGGCCACCACATAAAAGCGCGGTCAAAGTCAGCTCGACCACACGGTCCTGACCAATGAAACGTCGGGTGATAGACGCCTTGGCTTGGGCCAGTTTTTCGCCCAGCGCTTCAATTTCTGCTACCATATCTTGGCTATTGGTCATGACATCTGTCTCCGGCAGGTTATATTGTTACTAACTAACCTATCGCGCGCACAGGGAATGACAATTGATATGAGTGGACAAAAAACCGTTACCCCTGATGCCGAAGGGCTGATGGCATCGATAAATGCCACAAAAACACGCGGATTGCCGCCTGTTCACCTGTGGAACCCGCCGTTTTGTGGTGATCTTGATATGCGGATCGCGCGGGATGGGACGTGGTTTTATGAGGGGACGCCGATTGGGCGGCCTGCGTTGGTTAAGATGTTTTCATCGATTCTAAAGCGGGAAGAGGGGAAATATTTCCTTGTGACCCCTGTTGAGAAGGTTGGAATCGTAGTTGATGACGCACCATTTGTAGCGATTGATTTTGATGCTACGGGTGAAGGCATCGATCAAGTTTTGAAATTTGTGACACTTGTTGATGATTTTGCTGTCGCGGGTGCTGATCATGCAATTCGGGTTGAGCGGGACGCTGAGACGGGGGAGCCCTCGCCCTATATCTT
>CAJJBH010000020.1 GCA_905182355.1 uncultured Paracoccaceae bacterium
GCCAGTGCCAGTGCGGTCGGTTGTGACCTCGCCCTGTTCCAAAATCTCGCGCAATGCGGCGTGGTATTGTTTCATGCGGGTCTCCGACGCGTTGTCCTTTGGCGGATCGACAAAGGTACAGAATCTAACGACCTCCACCTTATCTAGCGTTTGGCGAATTTTGAACTGCAATATTGGGGTCATTATTTAATCACGGCTGAACATTAGAATAGCGCCACAAGGGCACGTGATCGTTGTTTTTTGATCCCAACACGCAGATTCATACACGCACGAGGCAGTAATAACGAAACCCAAAAGAGGTTCGGCAGTATGAGAAGTTATGTAAGCGTTTGCGCTTTAGCGCTGGTCGTTGGTGCGTGCAGCGTGTCCAGCCCGATTGACAGCACTGTGGTTCCCAGCTCTGCCTTGGGTGCCGGAACAACCACAACGCCGACCACTCCTACGACGTCAACAACCGCCATCCCTGCTGATGTTCAAGGTTCGGTTACGTCATTTGCTTATGACCCTGCTACACAGTCACTTACCATCTCTGGTATTTCCTTTGATGCCGAAGCCATCGCGGTGTCTTACCGTCGCCGCACAGCATTAGACATTACAGCTGCTGATGGCCGCATCGCTTATGAAGCTTACACAGCCCAAGATGATCCTCTTGATGAACACACAACAGCCTACGTCAAATCAATCAGCGACATGACAGCCACGGTCGCGGTGACAGGTGGCCAGCTTACGTATTATGACGGCGGCACATTGTTCAACCGAACAGGAAACATACGACCCTGTCGTGGCTGATGCAGCTAATAACACAGGCCTTGTTTCATATGCTGGTGCCTATATTGGATTGTGCAATGTAAACGGTGTAAATACCGATCTGGCCCCTACAGCAGGCACCCCCCGCAGATATTAGACCGTTTCAGGCATCCACTGTGAATGGCCGCATTTTTATCAATGTGGATTTTGCGCAAAACAGAATTGGGGGCCTTATTTACAGCCGGACATTAACTGTACCAGACCCAACCACGGGGGCACCCGTCATTGAAAATGTACCAAACCTGATTTTAGTACCGACCAATCTGGCGGACGACGGGACCTTTACATCGACATTACAAATCTCACCATTCACCGATGTTGGGAACTACGCAGGTGTTTTAGGTGGCTCAGATTCCGAAGCGATCGCCGGCAGCCTTTACGTTGACAACCACTTCGACGATCAGCGCGGTGGTGAAGAAGAATACGGCATCTTTGTTCTTGGCAAATGCGGTACGGCAGCCAGCAATGATCCAGCATTGTGTGCATCTGGTGCGGCGGAGTAAAACGCGCATCCAGACCCTTGTTGCTGCGGGATGTGCGGTAATTTGTCTGGGTGCTGGGCAGTCCTTCAGCGCCGATTACACTGATGTCACCCCTGCACAGATCCGTCAAATTTCACTGGATAAAGGGCGGTCACTGGCGGTTCAGGCGCTTAACAACAGCAATCCTGTATTGGCGATTGAAATCTCCCGTGCGCTTTGGGAGGCTGACAAACGCGATTCCGCGACGTATGCAATCATCGCCCTGGCTTATGCGCAGATGGACAACCACAAAGCTGCCCGTAAAGCCGCCGCGCAGGCCTATCGCTTTACCAAAGTGAAGCCGGACCGTTTGCAAATGGCAGAACTGGCCGCACGATCATCATTACGCGAAGGCCGCCCAACGCTAACCCAAATTTGGCTGCGCCGCGCCGCAATCAACACAAACGATGAAACCGCCACGCGTCAGATCGCACAAGACTACGGAAAAGTACGCCAACTCAATCCGTGGGGCTTTCGACTGTTTGGCAGCTTTCGCCCTTCTGACAACGTGAACAACGGGTCCGAAGGTGGCTTACAGGTCATTTATGGCGTCCCTTATATCGGACGTCTAAGCGGCGCAGACCAAGCGCTTTCAGGTCTTGTTGGCACCATAGACGCGGCTGTCAGCTACAGGTTGAATGTCACCAAAGCCAGCAGCACCAGCATCGGCGCGCGGGCCTACGTGAAACGTGTGGCCCTTAGCAATGCGGCCAAAATTCTGGCCACGCCAAACCCCACCCCACTGGACCCAAACCCGACGACACCAAGCAACAGGGGGTTTGGCAGTACGTTCGCCGAGTTCTCACTAAAACACAGCCGCGAAATTGCAGGATCCAAACGCAATGCCATCGCCAATTATGGTTTGGCGCTTGATGGGTCATGGTACGGGCACAACACCAACTATTATTTTGGACGGATCACTGCCGGACGGCGATGGAACTTGTCTGACAACACGCAGCTTAGTTTGAGTGGTGCTTTTGAAGTGCGCGATGTTCCCTCTTCAACCCTTGCGGACAGCACTATCGTCAGCCTGACGGGTGGTTTGGTTCGACACATGGCCCGCGGTGACACGTTGCGGTTCATGCTGACCTTTGCCGATACAGACAGCGACAGCAATCAACAGCGTTACAAAAGTGCAAATGTACGTGCAGATTACCAATTTAAAGATACGTTTGGGCCCAAAAGTTTGAACGCTAAAATCTCGGCAGGTTTGACCGTCGGGTATTCCGATTACGAGGCTTACGGTTTCTTCCCGGTCGCAGCACCTGGTGGACGCCAAGAAACCTTTGTTTATGCGGATGTCACAGCCGTTTTCAAAAGCATCGACTATGCGAGGTTTGTGACTGCCGTGACAGTATGGGCGGGGCGTAAGTCATCAAACGTAAGTCGTTTCAACACTAAAGAATTGTCAGTTTCGTTGGGTATTCAATCAAAGTTTTGAGAGGCGGCTGGTATCCTTGCCGCTGCGTGCTAATCTATTTGTAAGCAATGCAAAGGACTGCACAATGACCCTGAAATACCTTCACACAATGATCCGCGTGGCCGATTTGGAAAAGACGATGGCCTTTTTTGAACTTCTGGGGATGAAGCAAACAAAACGCTACGACAGTGAAAGCGGTCGTTTTTCGCTGGTTTATCTTGCGGCCCCTGGTGACGAAGATTGCCCAGTTGAGTTGACGTATAATTGGGACGGCGACGACGGCCTACCGTCAGATAGCCGCCACTTTGGCCACCTCGCCTACGCAGTCGATGACATCTATGAAACCTGCCAAATGCTGATGGACAACGGCGTCACAATGAACCGCCCGCCGCGCGACGGTAGAATGGCATTTGTCCGTACACCCGACAATATTTCCATCGAATTGCTCCAAGCTGGCGATAGTTTGGCACCCGCAGAACCTTGGACCAGCATGGAAAACATAGGCAACTGGTGATCAGCTTGCGCCATACAGTGACAGGGGCAGCCGCTTCGACGTCTGCTTCGACGGGGGCCTCTACATGCACAAATAATTTTACAGCGGCGACTGGGCGTTTCGTTTGTGGGCTAAGGGCAAAGTTCGCCTTGATGGTGATGTTCAGTCTCTGCGCCCTACCCGCCCATGCGATTGAGTGCCGGTTGGCCCTTTTGTTGGCCATTGATGTCTCCAGTTCGGTCGATAAAACCGAAGACCAGTTGCAACGCGGTGGCTTGGTGGCTGCCCTGACCGCCCCTGAAGTCACGGCGGCGTTTTTCGCAAGCGATACACCTGTAGCATTGGCGATTTATGAATGGTCGGGCCGATACAATCAGGAGATTATCTTAGATTGGATCCTTATAAATTCACCTGCAAAGTTGTTGGGAGCCGCCGAAGTTGTGGCTGCAAGCACGCGCAGTCACAATGATTTCCCCACGGCGATGGGCTACGCGTTAGGCTATGGCGCTGGCATGTTTGAACGTGCGCCCAATTGCTTGCATCAAACACTTGATATGGCAGGGGATGGACAAAACAACGAAGGATTTCCGCCTTCTTCTGCCTATAGTGCCTTCCCCTTCTATGGCGTGACCGTTAACGGTTTAGTTGTAAACGCCGCCGACTTTGAAGCCGAAACAGAACTGATCCCCTTCTATCTGAACGAAGTTATTCGTGGGCCCGGTGCATTTATCGAAATCGCCCAAGGGTTTGAGGACTATGAAAGGGCCATGCGCCGTAAACTTGAACGCGAATTGTCATTGCGCTTTATCGGCACAATCATTCACCCAAATTCCAACCCGAAAGACGCTGGGTGAAACGTATCACCCCAACGTTGCTGGCCAGTTCACTATGGTTATCAGCCTTATCTTTCAGCGTCGCCGCAGAATGTAGACAGGCCTTGGCCTTAGGTCTTGATGTTTCTGGATCAGTTGACGCGCGCGAATACCGGCTTCAAATGGATGGGTTGGCACAGGCGCTGAAGTCCCCCGATGTCACCATTGCTTTACTGGCACAGCCTACCACCCCCATAAAGTTGTTGGTCTATGAGTGGAGCGGACCAAACGACCAGCACATCGTTGTGCCATGGACAAACATTACAAGTGACAAAAGCCTTGTGATGATTACCAAAAAATTAAATGAAACACAGCGGCGTAACGCCAGCCCCGGCACCGCGTTGGGGCAAGCCATGATTGCAGGCACCAGCTATTTAAACCAAACCCGATGCTGGTCAAAAACCTTGGATATATCTGGGGATGGTGAATCGAATTTGGGGCCACGCCCAAGGGACGTTAAACCCCTTTTGGAAACATCTAATGTCACCATCAACGCACTGGTGATTGGGTCAGATGATGCGGTTATCGGCGACACACGTCAGGTTGAAATTTCACGCCTGTCTGCTTATTTTCGCGCAGAAGTCATCCTAGGAGCAGACGCCTTTGTCGAGACGTCCCTTGGTTTTAAGGACTACGCAGCGGCCATGACACGCAAACTATTGCGCGAAATCAAGGTGCTGCAATTGTCGATGCGCTAGCCATCAAAAATCGAAAGCTACAACCGTCCAATGTCAATAAATGTAGCGGATTTGATCCGTCCAATATCGTTCAACGCGTTTCAATGAGGATGTAATGTTTTCCAACCCCTCATGGCCCAACACGCCGCGGCTTTGTAAACCTTCAGCATGGCGCTCAAACAGGTCAGTCACAACATCGCGCACCTTACGCCCTTGATCGGTCAACTTCACCCGAACGGAACGGCGATCAATCTCGCATCGTTGATGGTGCATATAGCCCATTTCAACCAGTTTTTTAAGGTTGTAGCTCACGTTACTGCCTTGGTAATACCCGCGGCTTTTCAACTCGCCAGCCGTAACCTCGTTGTCACCGATATTAAACAACAACATGGCCTGCACCGCGTTGATTTCCAAAACGCCAACACGCTCAAACTCGTCTTTGATCACGTCCAACAACAATCGGTGCAATCGTTCCACCAGCGACAACGCCTCTAGGTAGCCCCCCATAAATCCCGCATCTTGCGGGGTGCTTAGGGCGCGGGCAATAGGATCTTGAATACTCATTCGCTTCTCCAACTCAATCTGCTCTTTCAATGCAAATTGCGTCAGATTCACCAATAATACGTTAAAACGAGCCGGCTAAGCGGATTTTCCCTGCATTTGCACAGAAATCTTTGCTATCATTTGTTTAAATTTTTCAGGGGCTGGAACCTGCCCCGTCACCCATTGGTACAAATCCTGATCGTTTTCATCCAGTAGAATATCATACAATTGGATTGTAGCCTCGTCCATCGTATCAAGGTTTTGCGTCGCATATGCGGACAATATTATATCCATCTCTTTGATACCCCGACGCATCGACCGCATGGCCAATCGCTTGATGCGATGTTCCGGCAGCTCGTTCATTCACCAGTCTCCATCATTACCTGGCGCAGCCGTTTTTCCAAGCGGGCCATCTGTTCGGCGCGGGCTATCATATCCGCGCGCATCTCACGCAGCTCGTTCAAGAGCGCACGCATATCTGGTGTGACCTCACTAGTTTCAGCCGGGAAATCTATCCCCTCACCCTGGCCGTTGATCAGCCACATCATTGAAACGTTTAGAATACCCGCCATTATCGACAAGCGGTTGGCGCGGGGTTCCGATAAATCACCTTCCCAGTTACGGATGGTGCTGGTGCGCACTCCCAAACGGCGTGCCAATTCTTTTGCAGATAAGCCCGACTGTTCACGCGCGGCAGCAACCCGATCCCCAAAAGTCGCAGCATCTTGGCTGAACCAGTCTGATGTCTCTTCTTGCAGGTCTGTCATTTGATATTCCTTAATTCGGGGCCGTCCCTTCAATGCGCCTTGATCGGTAAGATATGCGCGCCTATTGTGAGAGTATGTAACCCTAAAGAACTGAGATCACAATGAAACTGCTCTCCGATACCCTCGACCGCGTCAAACCGTCTCCTACAATCGCCGTCACAAACAAGGCCGCAGAAATGAAGGCTGCGGGGCATGATGTTATCGGACTTGGCGCTGGAGAGCCCGATTTTGACACGCCCCAACATATCAAAGATGCCGCAGTTGTTGCGATTTCGATGGGGAAAACAAAATATACCGCTGTTGATGGGATCGCAGAATTAAAGCAAGCGATTTGCGCCAAATTCAAACGAGACAATGATCTAGCGTACACACCCGCGCAGGTGTCCGTCAGTTCTGGTGGCAAACAGGTGCTGTATAATGCCCTGATGGCGACGCTGAATGGAGGGGATGAAGTCATCATTCCAGCCCCTTACTGGGTCAGCTACCCAGATATGGTTTTGCTAACCGGTGGCACGCCAGTTATTGTACAAGCATCCTTGCAAACTGGATTCAAACTGACCGCAGATCAGCTCGAAGAAGCGATAACACCCAACACCAAATGGCTATTGTTCAACTCGCCCTCCAACCCAACGGGTGCGGGATACACTTGGGACGAGCTCAAATCGCTGACAGATGTCTTGATGCGCCATCCCCATGTTTGGGTCATGACAGACGACATGTACGAACACCTTGCATACGGTGATTTCAAATTCTGCACACCAGCTCAGGTCGAACCACGGCTTTATGACCGCACATTGACTGTGAATGGTGTGTCCAAAGCCTATGCAATGACGGGTTGGCGTATTGGCTACGCCGCAGGACCGGTCGAATTAATCGCCGCCATGCGCAAGGTGCAATCCCAAAGCACATCCAACCCCTGTTCGATCAGCCAATACGCGGCGGTTGAGGCATTAAACGGGCCGCATGACTTTATCGCCGAAAACAACGCAACCTTCGTGCGACGTCGAGATTTGGTTGTCGACATGCTGAACCAAGCCGACGGGATCGCCTGCCCGGTTCCTGATGGTGCATTCTACGTCTATCCCTCTATTGCAGGATTGATCGGTAAGACCTCTCCAAAAGGCACACAAATCGTCGACGACGAAGTGTTTTCATCAGCGTTACTGGAAGAAACGGGTGTTGCAGTGGTTTTTGGGGCAGCATTTGGGCTTTCACCAAACTTCCGTGTAAGTTACGCTACATCTGATGAAGCGCTGACAGAAGCCTGTACGCGCATCCAAAACTTTTGTGAGACGCTAGTTTAAAGAGGAAACGCGTATGGCAGGTGAATTGCCCGACTATTATTTCCGAGTGCGTGAAAATGGTGCTGCGGTTTTCCGAGTCGATACAGAAAACCGCCAGCGGCGTATTGAGATGGATCGAATCGCGATCATCAACATGCGCAATGGGGAAATCAAACCCCACGGTGAACGGACCTTGTCCGAGGACGACCTTGCGCGGATTCATTCGTGAATGGAAGAACGGGCAAGTGTCTTGGCGCACCGGGATATCGAAGACCTTCACCGCGCTGTCGATTACCTAAACCTCACGACGCAATGGGTGCAATCCAAAGCCTCGCCAGATCAGCTCGACTCCGTCACGGATGCATTGCTTTTGGCCATGCACGACCTTCGCAGCACTTTGGTCCGTAAAAAAGCGGACCGCTTGATGAAATAATAAGCTACGCGGCTTTGCGAGGATTAGGTGTAAACGAGGCTCTGCCCAGATAAGGTATAAACGAGGCTCTGCCTCGTGCTCTGGGACATTTACGGCCAAAAGAAGCTAAATGATTTATTTCTTTTCGCCGTAAATACTCTGAGAGAGTGCATTGCACGGGACAAAGCCCCTAAGGCGTCAGCCTTGCACCTCAACCCGTCCTAGGATCACACGCCAGAACCGCGCGCTGAGCAATATAGCGGCGCAGGCCAGACCAAGGACCAGACCCATCCAAACCCCAATGCCGTCATACCCCAGCACAAATCCAAAGATGTAGGAACAGGGCATCCCCACGACCCAATAACTGATGGCAGCTATGAACATAGGTACAGTTGTGTCTTGCACACCGCGCAGCAAGCCCAGCGCTATGGCCTGCGCGCCATCAACCAATTGGAACAGTGCGGCCATCGCAAGCAGGCCAACACCAATTGCAACTATTTGATCCCGTGCGGGTTCGCTTGATTGCATAAACACCAGCACCAGTGGTTCTGGCCAGACGAGGAAAACCACACTTGTCAGCACCGCCGTGATTAACGACATGATAAACACAACCCGTGCGCCGCGGGCAAGGTGATCACGGTCCCCGCGCCCATATGCATTCCCTGCCCGGATCGTGGCCACGTTGCTGATCCCTAAATGCAGCATGAACGTGATGCTGGCACATTGCAGCGCAATACCGTGTGCGGCCAATGGCACCGTGCCCAACCATCCCATCATCACAGCTGTCGCCGCAAACAATCCTGTCTCTGACAATCCCGTAAACCCGATCGGAACGCCCAGTCGGAAAACCCGGCTCAACATTTCCCAATCCGCTTTCCAAAATCGCACAAACAGCTGGTGATGGGGCAAAACGTACAAAGCGTAAGCGACGATCCCAACCATACCGATGGCCTGCGTCACCAACGACGCGGTTGCGGCACCTGCGATCCCCAACTCGGGTGCGCCCCAATTGCCAAATATCAACGCGTAATTGATCAATCCGTTGCACAGCGTCGCCAAGACCGCGATCCAAAATACCACCTGCGTCCGTTCAAGGGCGGCCAAATAGCTTTTGACAACCATAGCAACCAACCACGGGAACATCCCGTACCCTGCAATGCGTAAATAATTCTGGGCGTCCGCCGCCACGGTTTCAGTCTGCCCCATTAACAACAACAACGCTTCGGACCAGATCATAAACGGCATGATCACAACCGCATAGGCCAGCGACAACCACAGCCCCATGCGGGTTACGCGGCGTATGCTGATCTCGTCATCTTCGGCGTCGAACGTGGCCACCATCGGCATGACGGCAAAGGCAAACCCCGCCCCCATCAAGAACAGAACAAAAAAGTAGCTTGAGGCCAAGGTCACAGCGGCTAAAGCATCGACGCCGTACCACCCCAGCATGACCGTATCCGTGACACCAATGGCAATTTGGGCAAGATGCCCCCCGACAAGCGGTAAACCTAATGTGGTAACAGCGCGTGCGTGGGCGGGGTATGACATGAATTTTGATTGCATATGATCAGATCTATCAAGGCGTGGGCACAAGGCAATCGCGAAATGTGTATTGATACGATTATTCTTGGGGAGCTAGCTGCACTTACCTGCTCAAAGAGGGCTCTTTCGAAAGAATCGCATTTTGAACTCTACCTAACGTGTGGAATTCCAAAGTCCGGTCTGATCCCAAACCTACAATGGCAAAATGGGAATGCAATTGACAGTCGACATGTTGATGAGGCTTACGCTTACACCAGCCGCCGCACCAAGAAATCGCGAACGTTGCCATATTTCATGCCCCATAACGCAGGCAGCCCTATCCCTAATACGTTTCGTTTTGAGGGTCCCAAAAGCCCCAACGCAATCAGGCAGGACAAGAACAGAAACGCTACACAGAAACCCACGGCATTCGACATTTTGACGATTGGCAGCAGGTTCAACCAGAGATTCCCCACGCCATAAATGAACAAAGACTGCGATCCAATCCCAGCAAGAACGTGCAGCGGTAGCTCAAAAAACCGAAAACGCTTCGCCACAAAAAGGCAGGCTGAAATTCCAATAAACCCGAGTATGCCGACAGCATAATACCCGGGATGGTTGGTCCAACGGTTTGCAAGAAATCTACGGCCAGACTCCATCACGCCGTGCGAAAGTTCTGATCCGACAACCACAATAGCTAGGAGAGCCATCAACACGACCAAAAGATAACTGCGCCGACCGTTCAATGCTTCGCCCAACGCGATGCCAAATCCAAGAAAAGTCATCGCCGGGAGAAGTGCTGGGCCATAGCCGGTCCCCACGCCCAGAATGTAATTCATTAGTTAAGGTGGATCAGGAAAGGCAACGATGAAGACCGGATTCAATAGCCATCCCAAAAGTGCAATTGCAACAATTGGTACTGAGCCATATCGCGCGATGAGAGGCAGGATGGCAATCAATATCGCGAAGAGTGCGGCATATATCAAAAGGATTTCGTCAAACCGACCCAGCCCCAATCCAAGAACTGCGCGCCATGCTGAAGCGAAGTCTAGATTGCCCGAAACAAGCGCTGCTAAGGACAGTAGGGCAGCGAGTGCCCAGAAGTGATCAGTCGGGATGCCATGCGTTCTCTTACCGACCGCATGGTTCGCCCAGCTCGCAACTTCGACAGGTAAGCAATTTCTATCATTGCACCAAAGAGAATTATGAAACCAGGCGTTGAAAGGCGTGTCAACGGGACAAGAACATGCACATCGGTTACGAACTGAACCTTGACGTGATCAAGCATCGCCAAAATGACAGTCACGCCTCGAAGCGCGTCGAGTGTTTCAAAACGAGTAGATTGTTTTGTCCCAACTTTTAGATGGGCAGAAGAATTTTGTTCCATCCCGGCGGTATATGATAACTACAGACAATACCTCAAATGCCCAAATGGACGGCGAGACGATCATCGGTATCGTGTTACTATCCGATTGTGCCGCATGCTGCCGAAGGGCCAGATTTTGGCACGCCTAGCACTTAGCCCGATTGCTATTCAAGCGTTACAAATGCGTGATCTAAGACAGCGAGGCATCTATCAGAATAATACTAACCTGAACGGCAGCTTCGTCCCGCACTGTTGAATTCGAGCATGATGCAGCAAAAGCTCGGGTTGAAATCCACCCAGATCGGTAACATTGAATGGCCACTTCCACGACGCAGGCCGCATCGCAGCAAAAGTACTGCTGCAGCTGCGAGGGAAATCTGCATCGCAATTGCTGCGCCTGCATAGATCCAGATTGTGCGGCATATCGGCCATCACGTTTATTTTTCCAAAACCCTCGCAACCAACTTTAGAAAGTTGTCGGCACTTTACCATCCAACGCCTCCACAACGCAAAGACGTAGGGTCACATCTTGATCCAAAATATTTCTGTGCCAGTGTGATGCCATACCAAGTTCCACTTCACGTTACCCCAGTTTCTTTTTCAAGATCGGAGAAAACGATGACCCTACTTTCACGCGTAACAGCGTCCCTACTTGTCCCAATTTCGATAGGCGCCACCATGAGCCTTGCCACATTCGCAGCCGCCAATCCCATCGACACGATCCGCCCTGACGCGCCTGCGCTGTCAGCATATGGCGATCACCCGATTGGTGTTCAAACATTCACGTTCACCAATGCAGGTCAGATCGACATTGTGAACACAACCGCAGATGCTGCCCCAACTTATGACCGCCCCCTGACGGTCGAGGTCTGGTATCCAGCGGCAGACGGCACGGCCCAAGGCGGCAACTACACCGCAATATTGCGTGACGGAAAAACCGAAGTTCCCCTCACAGGCCAAGCTGCACGCGACGCAACGCCGACATCGGGCGAAAAGTTCCCACTTGTGGTGATTTCACACGGCTATCCCGGCAATCGCTACTTGATGGCGCATTTGGGTGAAAACCTTGCCTCTAAAGGGTACGTGACCGTTTCGATTGACCACACAGACAGCACCTATTCTGACCAAGGCGCGTTTGGCTCAACCTTGCTCAACCGTCCAATCGACCAACGTTTTATCATTGATCAAATGGAAGCGATGCAAGGTCCACTTGGCGACATTATCGACGCCAGCACCACAGGTGTAATCGGCTATTCCATGGGCGGCTACGGCGCGCTGATCTTTGGCGGCGCGGGCGTCACCCAAGGGTCTACAGAATATCCATGGGGCACACCAAACGGCTTGCTCACAGCCCACCTTGCTGGGTCCGACACGCATAAAGCACTGATGGATGACCGCGTCAAAGCGACAATTGCGATCGGTCCATGGGGCAACAACGCAGGCTTCTGGGACGCGACAGGTTTGTCCGGCTTCTCCAAGCCATTGATGTTGATGGCAGGCGGCGTCGATGACGTTTCGGTCTATTCGGCTATTCGCGGCATCTTTGATGGCACCACCAGCACGGACCGCCACCTGTTGACGTTCGACAATGCCAACCACAACGCAGCCGCGCCAATGGCCCCGCCGGCCGAGGCACTTGCGATGACAGCAAAAGGCGAAAGTGGTCCTTATGACCATTACGCAGATGCTGTCTGGGACAACACGCGCATGAACAATATTACGCAGCACTTTGCGACGGCGTTCATGAACACACACCTAAAGGCAGACACGGACATGGCCCAATACTTTGACCTGATCCCAGTGTCTGGTGAAGGCGTAACAGCAGTAGATGATGCAGGCAAAACAACCGCCGATCACACTTACTGGAATGGGTTCCAGCCGCGTACAGCTGTTGGCCTACGTTTTGAATCCAAAGCCAAAGGCGAATAATGCAGACCCAAACACTCTCCTTGAACGGGCGGGACTTTTTTGTCCGTTCTTGGGGGCGCCCCCATTTGCCAAAATTGATCATGCTGCACGGCTTTCCTGAATATTCGGGGGCGTTTGACGACATAGCGCCAAATCTATCCGGCATGTTCCACTGCATTGCCCCTGACCAACGGGGGTATGGGCAAAGCTGGACACCACCTGAGGTGGCAGACTACACCACATCAAAATTAGTCAGCGATATTGTTGCGCTGATCAATTCCGACCTTGTGGGCGGAGGCCCCGTCGCTGTCATGGGACACGATTGGGGTGCCAGCGTGGCCTATGCGCTCGCAATCACCCACCCCGAATTGGTGAACCGCCTGATCATCGCAAACGGCGTGCACGCTGCCCCGTTCCAACGGGAATTGGCAAAAGGCGGTGCACAATCTGCAGCGTCACAATATATAAAATTCATCAAAACAGACACATCCCACGAGAAGCTGGCAAAAAACGAATGTGCGCAATTGGTGCGCTTGTTTTCCGCCGACATGGGAACCGAATGGTTGGCAGGTGAACGGCTAGAAAAGTACAAAACCGAATGGCTACGCCCCGGTCGATTGCAGGGCATGACGAACTGGTATCGGGCGTCACCGCTTAAGGTCGCAGAGCCTGGCACACCGTTAAGCGACCCACCGAAGCTGCCGTTGGATAAGTTGCGGATACACTGTGATCACCTGTTGATCTGGGGAATGAAGGACACGGCAGTGCTGCCAGAATCCACCGAAGGGTTAGAAGACTTCTGCGCAAAGCTAACACGGGTTGAATTCGCAGACGCCGATCACTGGATATTGCACCAACAACCCGATGAAGTGGCCGAAGCGATCGTCGATTGGGTGATCGGGGACGACAATATCATTCCGTAAGGGTGCAATCTAGCCATCATTGCATTCCTAAGGTTGACCCACTGCAAGAAAGAGCAGGACATAACCAACAAGGAAAAGTGGAATGGCAAATGTTAAGCAACCATTCACTATCACAGCCACAAGATTTGACTCTACCAACCAAGTATTTGCTCGAGGGAACTTTCCATAAACTCCAGGGGACATTTGGGTATATCCAGCACGTTCCAACATAAACATAAACACGAGCACGTTTGAAAAAAGGAGCGCACTTGTAGGCATGACACCATCCGCCAATTTAAGTTCGCTGTCGTGATAAAGCTGAGATCAATCAACACCGTAAAACTCTTTCAAGAACACAACAACGGCAGCAATAGCGGTCAGAAAAACTTCGATTCCTGAACATTACGATGACACGCTTGCGTGACTGCCTTGACGTAATCCACAATCCTGCGCTTCTTGAATAGATTTTCTCAGACGGATGCCGCAGTTTTGCACTGTAGGGTGAAAGTGGGAACACCTTGGAAAAGAAAGTATGTTTTAAACACCCATACTCTTATGATTTCATACGAATTCGTCTTTCACCTCTACAACACAGTCCGCACCCGCCACAATTCAGGAAACAGCTCAACCGCCAACATGCGCTTCAGGTAATCAACGCCGCCTGTACCACCCGAGCCACGTTTGAACCCGATCACCCGCTCAACAGTGGTGACGTGGTTGAAACGCCAGCGGCGGAAATAATCCTCGAAATCTACCAACTTTTCGGCCAATTCATAGAACTGCCAATGCTTGGACGGGTCGCGATACACCGTTTCCCAAGCGGCCATCACACCCTCGTCAAACTCATGTGTTTTGCCGATATCACGCTCTAACACAGCCGCGGGTATCGCAAGACCAGCGCGGGCCAAAGCACGGATTGCCTCGTCATACAGCGATGGCTTTGTCAGTTCATCTTCCAACAGCGCCATAATATCAGGGCGGTGCGCATGAGGGCGCAGCATCGCATTGTTGCGGTTGCCCACAGCGAATTCAATCATGCGGTATTGGTAAGATTGAAAGCCCGAGGATTGCCCCAAATCATCGCGAAATGCGGTGTATTCACTGGGCGTCATCGTGCGTAACACATCCCATTGATTGTTCATCTGTTCAAATATCTTGGACACACGAGCCAACATTTTGAATGCTGGCGACAGATCGTCCGTGCGAATGGCACGCCGCGCTGCACCCAATTCATGCAGGGCAAGTCGCATCCACAATTCTGACGTTTGGTGCTGGATGATAAACAACATCTCGTCATGGGTGTCGGTCTGGGTTTGTTGCGCACTTAACACCTGATCAAGACACAGGTAATCAGTGTAAGACATCTTGTTCTCAAATTTCATCTCTGCGCCCTCAGTGGACGGATCATATGGGGTTTTGTCAGTCATGTTCTCGGTTCCGCTGTCAGTTGCACCCAAGAACGATCACGAAGCGGGCGCATACACAAGCGCAGTAATTTGAATGACCTTAAACGACACTTCCCATAAGCGCAGCCTTGGCCCATACTCCCGTGTAAGGGGTATATTTATGCATAGTTATGACATTGAAACAGCCGCATTGCTGGCCGAAGCATCTTATACCGCCGAAACACATCCAAATGTGAAACCGCTTATCAAAATGAGTATGGACGGGGAAGATGATGTCGAAGCGCATTTTTTGAAAAACGGCATACTTCTGATCCCCGGCAGCAATTCATTGATGGACTATTTAAAATTCAATCTGCGGACTTTGAATTTGGGTGGCAAACAATACAGAATGAGCGACGCGACCACCAAAAAAGGAGCCAGCGGTACAACATGGCACCAAGGATTTTTGGCACATGCAAAAATCATTTTCGACTGAATGGAAGAACACAACGAAAAACCAAAATTCATCATTGGTCATTCGTTAGGTGCCGCGGCCACGCAAATCCTTAGCAAAAGCTGGCATGTGCCATGTATCGGTTTTGCAGCACCCCGCCCGCGTCGTTATAATGTGGAACTGAAAGACGACGAATTATGCCTATGCATCAACCTCGATGACGACACGATTTGTAACCTGCCGTTTAGCTTTCATCACATGGGCAAGGTTATAGATTGTACACATTATTCGTTCCCGCTCGGGTTTCCCCACGCGATGAAACATTACCGCAAAGCGGTCAAGAAAAAGCTAGCGGCAGGCGGATTAGACAAAAACTGGCCATCTTAGGGTTACCTATTCAGGCATGGTTCCAATCATCTGGGTCTGCCGAATTGTTCGGACTTAACCCGATCACATCCCCGACTGTTGAACATCCAAGGCCCAAAACTGTGCGATTTGCGTAGCCAAAATATGCGCTGACCTGATTAATTTCCAAGACCTCGCCGTCGCTATACCCAACATCGCGCAGCGCCTGCACGTCTGTTTGGGCCATATTGGCCGTGTCTTGGCTCAGTTTTTGCGCATACCGCATTGCCTGATGTTGAGCGGCGTCAAGCGGAGATGCCTCGATATCCAGCGCGTTGACCGCCACAAGAATAGCATCAGCGCGCGGATCATCCCCTAGCAATCGTTTCATTCCAGAAAAATGGTGTTGGACGCAGTAATTACATCCATTTAATTGGCTGACCCAAACGCCCAACACTTCGAGGAACCATTTTGGGATCGTATTGCCCGAATGGTGCAGCACATATTTGTAAATCGCCATGTGCCCTTCCATCGTGTGGGGACGTAAACTGTGAGACATCATGATGTTATCCACGTTGTTGTCTGGTCCTGTGACCCGGTCGTACAACATCTTCAACTTGCCAGTGGCCTGCTCAAACGGAATGGTTTTAATCCAACTCATGGTGTCTCCTTTGTGTTGATCCAATGGTAGTTTAGATTTTGTAAAGTGAAAGAACATTCCGCTACGCGGCATGCTGGAGGCGCGACCTCCAGACCTCCGGGATATTTTTGGCCAAAAGAAACAGCGATGGCGTCTTTCACCATATCGTTTGCTCTGGCATACTTGATTCTAATCAAAACCAATAAAACCGAGCATGTGTATGTCTAACGATCTTCTTTCCAGTGCAACAAGCAGCCCTGACGATTATGACGCGTCTTCCATCCAAATCTTGGAAGATATGGAACACGTTCGTTTGCGCCCTGGTATGTACATTGGCGGCAAGGATGATCGTGCGTTGCACCACATGGTGGCTGAAATTATCGATAACTCAATGGATGAAGCTGTGGCAGGTCACGCCACGTGGATCGAGGTTGAGTTGCACGAAAACGGGCATGTGTCCGTGCGTGACAACGGGCGTGGTATTCCGACCGGACCGCACCCCAAGGATCCTGAAAAATCCGCGTTGGAGATCATCTTTTGCACATTGAACGCGGGCGGTAAATTTTCGGGCGACAGCTACGAGACATCGGGTGGTTTGCACGGTGTTGGATCATCGGTTGTGAATGCATTGTCCGATCATTTGCGCGTCGAAGTTGCCCGCAACAAAGAACTGTTCGCGATGGAATTTTCGCGTGGTGTCCCCCAAGGCAAACTGGCCAAGATCGGCGCAGCCCCCAACCGTCGCGGCACAGCTGTTACCTTCCATCCAGACCCTGACATCTTCGGATCGTTAACCCTAAAACCTGCCCGCCTGTTCAAGATGTCCCGTTCCAAAGCCTACCTATTCTCGGGCGTCGAAATCCGTTGGAAAACCGCAATCAACGACGGCGAAACCCCGCAAGAAGCCAAATTCCACTTCCCGGGTGGCCTCGCCGATTACCTTAGCGAAACGTTCCAAGGCGCAACAACCTACACCGAAGCCCCCTTCGCAGGGACCGTCAGTTTCGAAAAATTCAAGGTCCCCGGCAAAGTCGAATGGGCCATCAACTGGACCCCTGCGCGCGACGGCTTCATCCAATCCTACTGCAACACGGTCCCCACACCCGAGGGCGGAACACACGAGGCTGGCTTTTGGGCTGCAATCCTTAAGGGTATCAAAGCCTACGGCGAACTGGTCAGCAACAAAAAAGCCGCCACAATCACCCGCGAAGACCTGACCACAGGCGCCGGTGCACTGGTGTCCTGCTTCATCCGCGAGCCAGAATTCGTCGGCCAAACCAAGGATCGATTGGCCACGGTCGAAGCACACCGCATGGTCGAAAATTCCGTGCGCGACCACTTCGACAACTGGCTGGCCGCCGATACAAAATCCGCAGGCGCCATCCTTGATTTCCTTGTGCTGCGGGCCGAGGAACGCCTGAAACGCCGCCAAGAAAAAGAAACATCGCGCAAGACCGCTACTGCCAAACTACGCCTGCCCGGCAAACTGACTGACTGTTCATCGAAATCCCGCGAAGGGACCGAGCTGTTTATCGTGGAAGGGGACTCTGCTGGCGGCTCTGCCAAAATGGCGCGTGACCGCAAGACCCAAGCGCTGTTGCCTTTGCGCGGTAAAATCCTGAACGTGCTGGGCGCTGCCTCAAACAAACTGGGCAGCAACGCCGAAATCTCTGACCTGACCCAAGCGCTTGGCGTTCAGCTGGGCAGTAAATTCAACGTCGACGATCTGCGCTATGAAAAGATCATCATCATGACCGACGCGGACGTCGACGGGGCGCATATCGCCGCCCTGCTGATGACGTTCTTCTTCACCCAAATGCGGCCCATGATCGACGCGGGCCACCTGTATCTTGCCTGCCCGCCGCTGTTCCGGATCACGCAAGGCGCCAAACGGGTCTACTGCATTGACGAGGCGGAAAAGGATCGCTGGCTCGAAAAAGGCATCGGCGGTAAGGGCCGGATCGATCTGTCGCGGTTTAAGGGGTTGGGGGAAATGGACGCCAAAGACCTTAAGGACACAACGATGAACCCCGCCACGCGCAAACTGATCCGCGTGACAATTGACGATGACGAGCCGGGCGAAACCGAGGATTTGGTCGAACGTTTGATGGGTAAGAAGCCCGAGATGCGCTATCAGTATATTCAAGAGAACGCGCGGTTTGTTGAGGAACTGGATGTTTAAATGGAAGAGCTGAACCATTTCGATCCTACAGATTGGAAAAAAGCCAAAAAAATCACTTCTTTTGACAGCTTGCACCACAATTGCTTTCGCAACGATTAATATCACATCTGATACATTTTCTTTTTATGTATTTGAGGTCGAAGTTAATCAAGAAAAACTGATTATAGCAGGCCAGATTACTACCGGAATTGTCTTGGCCCTTTTTTTACTGAAAGTTGCGCCAGATATCTTTGATCGCCTAGCGAAAACCACAGCTGCCAGAATGGAAAAAAGACATGCTTTTGATAGGCAAAATCTAGCGTATGAACTTGGATGGTCAGAGGAAGATCGCGACTATTCTGGATCACCGCAAGACGACATAGATGATCAAGAAAGTTCCCACAAACGCGAAAAGTTGTTAGCTGAGAATTTTTGGAATAGCGTTCAAAGTTATAGCATGTTTGTAATATCTCTTGTTCAAGACTTTACACTCCCAATTTTTATTGGATTTCTCGGAGTTCTAGCTCCCGAAATACCTAGCCGCAAAATCGATCAATTTCTTGAGACGGCAGCGTTAATCGCACCAATACCCCCAGTGATTAATACCAACGATAACAAGGAACAGTAGGCGGGCCGCCCTCACTACATGAACGCTGAGAGTCCGTCTTGCATTTGATCCAGGGGATCAAATCAGGCCAAAGAAGGCGATAGCCTCGGGGGTGTCAAAGACGCCCCCGCCCATGGGGGTGGTCGGGGGGGGCGTTTCCGCGAAATCCGTAGGGTGGATGCAACCCACCGCACTAACACCTAATTCATCATAAACGGTGGGTTTCACCCACCCTACGGATCGACCCGTCACACTCGTAGGATACATAACCACCCGCGAATTCATCGGTACGCGGTCATACAACTCGATCATCTGGTTGTTGATCAAACGGGCACAGCCGTTCGGCACACGCCCCCCAATCGTCTTAGGAAAATGCGTGCCATGAATCCGCAAGAACGTGTCCCCGATCCCCGGCTGAAACAGATACAACCCACGTGAACCAAGTGGAATTTCCAATCCTCCCGGCATCCCGCCCACGAACTTTTTATAGGCCCCCAGATTGCGTTTGCATCATGTCAGGCGTCGGCGTCCAGCTTGGCCACTCTTTCTTTGCGCCCACATAAAACTCACCAGACTCGTACAAACCGGGCCGTCCAATCCCAACCGCATAACGGATCGCCTTGCCATCTGGCAGCGTCCAATAAAACGCATGTTGGCCCGGGTCGACGTGGATTTCGTATGGGGCCAAATCGTTCTTGATCTTCACTTCGCGCGGCAAAAATTCTCCCGGCATAATGTATTCCAGCATCTTGTCGTCAAAGGCAAACGCAGGTGCCGCCCCCATCACGGCAATCCCTGCCCCGATCTGCTGGATGAATGAGCGTCTTTGCATTTTGGCCTCCACAGCATTTAATCTTTTTCAACTAAGATGCCGTGAATTCACCGGCTTTGCGACAACAAAAATTATCGCTCTCCTTTTCGTGAAGGCGCGTCCGGCCGCAGCCTTACTGCGCAAATCTTGAAAATCCCAAAATTATTCCACATGGACACTTTCCAAATAAATCAACAACGCTGCCAATTTTCGCGGTACTGGCGTCAGAACGCCATCCACCTCGATTGGAACTGTCTCGCCACCCAAGAACAAACCAAATTCTGGCATCTCGTGCCCTTCAAGCGGCGCGCGGGTGAAACCATCAATTGTTGACAACACCGATGCGCGATCAAATCCACGTGCATATAGCCCGGTCAAATCCGGCGGCGCACGGCCCAACGCTGGCGGCCATTTTTTTCCACCCTTTGCATCACCCTGATGACACTGCGCACAATTTTCGACAAACAACGCCCGGCCTTCGGGCGCTTCGGGCATTTCGTTCACGGCACAGGCTGCAACCAAAAAGGCCAGACCAAACCATATCATCATCAACCGCATCGTTTCTCTCCCAACTGTTCCCAACACAGATAGTATGGCATGCACATTTCTGCCGTGACATAGATCAAGATCAAAATATCTATTATTTCATCCAAGTGATTAACCACATTTCACCTGGGGTTTCTCAAAATGTACAATTCAGTGGGGTCATTTGTACAACTCCCGAATAATTCGCCAAAAGCAGCGCACATCCAAACCCCAAAACGTACAATTCGCGCACCCAATTGTACGAAACAAGGCATACGCCCCTGTAGAAAAGCATCAAGTTTCACCTATTACTAAACCGGATGGTGTGAACATTTCGTATAAACAATCACGCTTCTTCATAGCATTCTGGTCACCACAGCTTGCGTCGCGCCAGTGAACCCGTAAACTCAGATGAATGAAAGATTCAGGCCCCATGACCCCCGCATTTGTGCAGTCCATATTAGACGAAAATTTCGCCCCTTGGGTCCTGGCTTTGAAACCCAAAGTCACCGCGGCTGACGCGTCTGAATGTGTGTTGGAGATACCCATTACCGACCAGATCACCCGCATGGGAGACATCGTATCTGGCCAAACTATGGCCGCCCTAGCAGACACAGCTATGGTATTGGCATCATTAGCAAAATTAGGTAAAATGGAGTCAATTTCGACCGTCACATTGGACACTCAATTTCTGCGGCCCGGCGTCGGCGACACCCTTGTCGCAACCGCCCGCGTCACCCGCGCAGGCCGCGCCATGATCTTCGCCAATTGCACCCTCACTACGCACCCATCTGGCAAGGATGTCGCCTTTGCCACAGCGACTTTCGCAAGGCCTCCTGCATGATCCGCCTTCTGCTTGCGCTGACGCTACTGACGGCCTGCGGACGCCCCCTTACCTCAAACGAGATCGCATTCGCCGCGACGATCCACGGAGATGAACTCAATACCAGCCGCGTCCGCCTGCACGATGGAGCCCCCACCCGCGCCGTCACCTTCCGCCGCAAGGCCCGCCCCCGCACCACATGCCGCGAACTCATCCTTCCACCGGCAACTACAAAAATAGTCACTGCTAAGCCCGCTGCGGTTGCTTTATGGAACACTGTTTTATTTGATAGGGATTGGTTTCTAGACGACTATCTTCCTGATTATCCTGATGAAATTGGATTGATAGCGGCGATGCTCTTAAGCCATGAACTGACACATGTGTGGCAATGGCAGAACCGTCGTGAAACCGGATATGGTCCATTGCGCGCTGCTGCAGAACACTCGCCTGGTATCGATCCTTACCTTTTTGACATAGCAAAAGATGTTCAATTTTCGGACTTCGGATTTGAGCATCAAGGGTCGATCGTGGAGGAGTTCGTTTGCTGTCGCGCCTTAGCTCCACAAGCCCCACGCACCAAACGACTGCACAAATTGATTGCTGGTGCGATGCCTGTCGCATCCCTCCCCCAGTCGCCACAACACGATGTACGCTTGCCTTGGGACGGTGTGCAGCTGAATAATATCTGCGGATAAAGTCACCCCACTTACAAGCTGTGCGGGCCGCGCACCATTTTGGAGAACACGATGACACAATATGCCCTGACGATGTTGCTGGCTGGTATTGGCATCCCGCTACTTGCTGGCTTGAACGCCGCATTGGGGAAGTACATTGGCTCACCTGCAACGGCGGCAACCATATTGTTCCTTGTGGCCTTAAGCATCAGCTTGGTGGTCATGGTGCTCACTGGCGCTGAAGGGCTATCGCGGCTTGCCACTGCCCCAAAACACCTATTTCTAGCAGGCGGTTTTGTAGCGTTTTACGTTTTGACCGTCACCTACATTGCACCACATTTCGGTGTGGGCAATGCGGTGTTCTTTGTCCTGTTGGGTCAATTAGTCAGTGCTGCCGCCATTGATCATTTCGGACTGTTTGGCGCACAGGTTTCGCCATTGGGCCTTTCCCGTGCTGCAGGAATTTCGATGATGGCTGTTGGCGTTTGGCTTACGCAATTGGCTTAAGCTTTCAATAACCCTGAGAGGTCCATCGCTTGCGCCCAAACTACGTCAGGCACATCGACTGGGTCACTTTCAGTGCGGCCTTGGCCCGGCATACGCGCGCCTTCGTCAGCACTGATCGCGTCAGAGATGCGGGCCAACTTATCCGCAAACCCATCCGAAACGCCCGGATCAATGATCATATAATATTGGCCCAAATCGTGATGTGGGCCCTCAGGTGCCTTCAACGGTTTCACATCTTGGCTTAGGATTGAGCCAGTCATACCCGCGGCCAAAACCTCGGCCATCAGACCCAGTCCCCACCCTTTGTATCCGCCCATCGACACCAGTGATCCTGTCAGCGCTGCCGCTGGATCCGTGGTCGGGTTGCCATCCTTGTCTACAGCCCAACCTTCCGGGATCGACGTGCCTGCAGCTTTGGCCATCGTAATCTTACCCAGCGCAACTGTGGTCGTGGATTGATCAAACTGCATCGCCAGACCGCCGTGTCCGTCAGGTACAGAAAAAGCAATTGGGTTGGTTCCGATCACGCGGGTTTTGCCACCCGGTGGAGCCACGATGGGGGATGCGTTCGTTAGGCCAAACGCGATAAATCCAGCACGGGCGATTTGTTCGGTAAAATACCCAAGCGAAGTACAGGTATGCGCATGTCCAATTGCCAGCGTTGCAGTGCCAAATTGACGGGCGGCATCTAATGCGGGTGCCAAGCCATAAGCAAATGCGGGTTGGGCAAATCCAAATTGCGCGTCTACATGAATGGTGGCTGGGCGTGGGGCTGAGACAATCGGGGATACCGTCCCTTTTACGCGGCCTGTGCGCAATTGTTGGCAATAGCTTTCAAGGTAATACAACCCACAAATACGATTTCCGTGTGCTTCGGCTTTACGCACCGCACGTGCAACTTCTGCTGCAGGAAACGCATCGGCCCCATGCGCAATCAATGCCGCCTGAACAACACGTTCGATTTCATCTAAACTGATATGTGGCATCAAAAATACTCTCTTAGGGTCCGGCGTTTACTCTGATCCGAGAGAGGCAAAAACGTCAAGCGTCAATATTATCAGGCAGTTGTATCAATAATTACAAATGCATCTGCTGGAACAAGTGCATTGACACCGTCCAAACCAATCGTGGCACCCGTGTTTAGGTGATAACCAATGTTCCTGCCTCTACAGCTTGTAAGGCTACTGTCACGGACAGTTATTGGTGTTGCGTGAATAATCAAGCTGCCTTCGGCAGCGTTATAATCAGTGACTGTTATAGCCCCGTGACACCACCACGCGAAATGAACTGGTCTGCACCTTCGCCGCCGGTACCTGTTTCTTGCGCACCTAAGAAGAGTTGGTCAAGATCTGCACCACCATCCAAAACATCGGCTTCTAGATCTGGCGTAGCGGCGAAATCTTGACTGGTCCCAAACAACAGATCATCGCCAGCACCACCAGCAAGTACATCGTTGCCATCGCCGCCCAGCAACGTGTCAGCGCCGCCCAACCGCTAATGCTGTCATTGCCAGCCGCACCCTGAAGAAGATCGTCTACGCCGTAAGTTCCGGTAGGTATCTCGCCTTCAACAACTCGCGGTTCTACTGGGTTTCCCTCAGCGGGTTCGTCATCCGATCCAATGAAAATTGGTCATGATAGGACCAACCGAAACCATCAACATTACCATTAACGCGGACATACAAACTCACCAAAAGACGGAAATACACGTTAACCGCTGGTTAACTTGCAATAAACAGCCCAGTTGGCGGCAGACAGTTGCCAAAACCGCGGCAATCTAAGTGCGCAAGGTGCCCGCATCCAAACGTACAACGCGGTCCATACGTGCGGCCAAATCAAGATTATGGGTCGCAATCACAGCCGCCAGCCCAGTTGATCGCACCAAATCCATCAAGGTTCCGAACACCTGATCAGAGGTGGTCGGGTCAAGATTTCCGGTCGGTTCGTCACCCAAAAGAAGACGTGGTCCATTCGCCAAGGCCCGACAGAAGGCCACGCGCTGCGCTTCTCCGCCAGACAATGCTGCCGGCCGATGTTCAGCCCGACCCGCAACACCAACACGATCCAATAGGTCCATCGCACGATCTTGCGCTTCTTTACGTCCAACTCCAGCGGCAAGCTGCGGCAGTACCACGTTTTCAACTGCGCTAAATTCGGGCAGCAAATGATGGAATTGATAGACAAACCCCACATCATCACGCCGCAGCCCTGTCCGTTTTGTATCACTCAGGCCATTCATATTTTGACCTGCAAAGACCACATCACCCGTATCAGGCGTGTCCAGTAATCCTGCCATGTGCAGTAGGGTCGATTTGCCCGCACCTGAAGGGGCGACCAAGGCCACAACTTCACCCGCAGTAACCGCCAGATCAACCCCGCGCAGCACCTGCACTTCATTTGGCAGGCCCGCATTGTAGGTCTTGCTGACCCCGCGCAGCTCTAGCACCAGATCACTCATATCGAAGCGCCTCTACAGGGTTCATACGTGCGGCGCGGCGCGCAGGAAATATCGTAACTATGAAGGACAATCCAAGGGACAAACCGACAGCCGACATCACATCGTTGAAATGCAGTTCGGCTGGCAGGGCGTAAATTCCACGAATGGCAGGGTCCCATACACCACCACCCATTATCCAGTTTACCGTGCTGAAGATCGGGTCAATATAGATCGCGAAAAGACACCCAAGTAGCACGCCCAGCGCCGTACCAATGATCCCTGTAAACGCCCCACAGATAAAGAAAATGCGCAATACCGATCCTTCGCTAAATCCCATCGTGCGCAAAATTCCAATGTCACGGCCTTTATTTTTTACCAGCATTATCAAACCACTGACGATGTTCATGGCCGCGATCAACACAAGGATCGAAAGGATCACGAACATCACGTTGTCTTCCACCTCAAGTGCGCGCAAAAAACCGCCCGATGCCTCTAACCACGTGAAGGGCAAGGCGCGATCCCCTGCTGCAGTCACGATGGCAGGTATCAGCGCGTCAACCTCTTCGGGGTTTTCGACCATCACTTCCAATTCAGTCGCAGCACCCTCACGGTTGAAGAAGGTTTGTGCGTCAGCAATTGGCAAATAAGCGCGTGTCCGGTCAATATCATAACGCCCTGCGCTGAAGACATAAACAACCTCGTAGGCATTCACCCTTGGGCTGGTGCCAAAGGCAGTCTTGACGCCATTGGGCGATATAATTTTTATCCGGTCCCCAACGCTGGCACCCAGCTCACGCGCAACACCTGAACCAATCGCGATCCCCTGCTCAAACCGTGTTATGTCGCCATAAGATGTGTCAGGGTTGGCGATCCTTGGAATGGTCAAAAGGTCTGCGGCGGCAATGCCGTAAATCTCTACCCCCGAATTGGATTGGCGCAGATTTGCCATTGCCTGTGCCCGAACCAAAGGGGCGACGCGGGTCACGCCTTCAATCTTGGCAACCCTTGCAGCCATTTCAGTATAATCTTTGATTGTGCGGTCGATCTGACCGGTGTCCTGGATTTCACCCATGTTATAAACAGTGACGTGGGCGTTTGAGCCAAGGATTGTACCGACAAATTCCGCCCGAAACCCGGAGCGCACAGCCAATGTGACGATCAATGCAAAAACCGCCAATGTAATGCCAACCAGACTGATCACGGTCATCACGCTGACGCCACCCTCAGCGCGGCGTGCACGCAAGTATCGCCATGCTATCATCCACTCAAACGGGGCAAATGGGGCGGGAGTTTTGGCCATTGTTGGCGCTTTCTTATTTTGGTCGCTCGATTGTGGGCAACCTGCGGGGTTTCCCGTCTGGGGTCAAGCTGTGCGGCGACGGAACGACCAGCGAAGAACCGCCAACAAACCACCAATACTGAACAATCCCGCAAAGAACCCGAAGCTTGCAAAAATCGCCCCTGTCAGGTTCAAAGGAACGGCGGGTTCGTAGGCATCCCATGCGGCCTTTGCCACATCTCCATCTGTAAAGCGTGCGCCGTGATAGGCACGCATGAAGGGACCCGCGTCGGTCAACAGCTTCAAGTCTTCACTTAGAACCGTATGTCGATCAAACGTGCGTTCCATATCAACACGGCGGCGTTCGATGAAATCGGCCCCTGTCATCTGAACAAGGGCCTGATCCCGCGTTAGACCCTCTGCAGCGGCAGACCTATCGAAATCCGCAACAACCTCGCCCAAAGCATCAACAGCGCCGCCCAAACGCTGGGCATATTGTTGCGAAAATTCGGGGAACTGCGAAGCACCAGCGCCCACGGCCAATCCACCAGCTAAAGTTATGGCACGAATGATCACTCAAGCATCGCCTCGCAGTTAATTCCGTTAATGAGCCGCGTAAATATGTGCAACCTTCTGAACCGCCAACTCTGGCGTCATCTCTTCGCTCTCGCCCGTCCGGCGCGAGGTCAATTCAACCACACCGTTTTTCAAACCCCGTGGGCCAACTGTAATGCGCCAAGGCAACCCGATCAAATCCATCGTAGCGAATTTGCCGCCAGCGCGTTCCTTGCGGTCATCATAAAGCGGCTCAAGACCCAAAGCGGTCAATGACTTGTACAACGCCTCGCAGGCGGCATCTGCTTCTTCATCACCCTGCTTTAGGTTGACGATACCACAGTGATACGGCGTCACACCTTCCGGCCAGATAATACCTTTGTCATCATGACTCGCCTCAATAATCGCGCCCAACAACCGGCTGACACCAATCCCGTGTGACCCCATGTGTACAGGCACAGGTTTGCCGTCCGGGCCCTGAACAGTGGCCTTCATCGCTTCAGAATATTTTGTACCAAAGTAGAAAATCTGACCCACTTCAATTCCACGGGCCGTCATGCGGCGTTCCTCGGGTACTTCGTTGAACAACTCTGAATCGTGGGTTTCGTCAGTGCGGGCATATTTGCTGGTAAATTCTTCCATCACACCCGCGCACTGGGCGACATCATCATAATCAATCTCGCGGTCGCCAAATGTCAGGTCAGTGACGGCACTGTCATAGAACACCTCGGACTCGCCCGTTTCGGCCAGAACCAAAAACTCATGCGTGTCATCGCCACCAATCGGGCCAGAATCTGCACGCATCGGGATCGCCTGCAATCCCATACGTTCGTAGGTGCGCAGGTAGCTGACCAAATGACGGTTGTAGGCATGCATTGCGTCTTCTTTGGTCAAATCGAAATTATAGCCGTCTTTCATATAAAATTCGCGACCCCGCATCACACCAAAACGGGGACGGCGTTCATCGCGGAATTTCCACTGGATTTGATACATCGTCAAAGGCAGGTCTTTGTAGCTACCAACGTGGGCGCGAAAAATGTCGGTAATCATTTCTTCTGCCGTTGGGGTGAACAGCATATCGCGATCATTGCGATCTTTCATGCGCAGCATTTCTTCGCCGTAATCATCGTAGCGGCCACTTTCACGCCAAAGATCCGCCGATTGGATGGTGGGCATCAACATCGGCATGTGACCCGCACGCTGTTGTTCCTCGTGAACGATATCTTCAATTTTGCGCAGAACCTTAAAGCCAAGCGGTAACCAAGAATAAATTCCGGCGCTGGACTGTTTGATCATGCCAGCCCGCAACATCAGGCGGTGGCTGACAATCTGCGCCTCAGCAGGGTTTTCCTTTAGAACGGGCAGAAAATAACGGCTCATACGCATGGCGCGGCTTCCTTGAATAATGTTTCCTGCCTGATTAGGCCAATCTGTCTGCCCTCGCAACGCCCCCTTAACATGTTCAGTCATTTCCCAAGGTCATTTTACAAAATATACACAGGGTAACGATGCACAACTGCCGGGGCCAAAGCCCTCTTGAATTTTAAGTTCAATTGCGCGATCTCTAGAACATATCCAATGGGAGAAGAAAATGGGCCTGCCAGTACGTGATCAACTGAAATACTGGGGCCTCACCGCCGCCATTTTCTTCGTTCTACTGTGGGTTTTGGGTGATGTACTGCTGCCCTTTATCCTTGGTGCGGCCATCGCCTACTTTCTTGATCCGGTCGCAGACAAACTTGAGGCACTTGGTGCCAGCCGTGTTTTGGCCACAGCAACGATCACCATCACTGCCATCCTCATCTTTGTGCTTGTGGCCTTGCTGGTTATACCAACGCTGGTCAACCAAACCACTTCCCTGATTGCCAGTGCGCCCCAATATGCCACTGATCTTGCCGCGTTTTTGACTGAACGTTTCCCCGCGTTGTTGGACGAAACATCCACGCTTAGCCAATCCCTAAGCAAGGTTGGTGAGGCGATCCAGAACCGCGGCGGCACTTTGCTTGAAACCGCACTTAGCTCTGCAGCCTCCCTTATCAGCATCATAACACTGTTTGTTATCGTCCCCGTTGTGTCGGTCTATCTGTTACTAGATTGGAACCGAATGATCGTACGGATTGATGAACTGATGCCACGTGATCATGCACCCGTAATTCGCCAACTGGCTAGTCAAATAGACAGGACATTGGCGTCATTCATCCGTGGCATGGGCACAGTTTGCTTAATCCTTGGTACTTATTACGCGTTTGCGCTGATGATTGTCGGGCTCCAATTCGGGTTGGTTGTTGGCTTCATTGCTGGCATCGTCACGTTCATTCCCTACCTCGGAGCGTTGGTTGGCGGGATTTTGGCCATCGGCCTTGCCTTGTTCCAATTTTGGAATGGGATCGAAATCGTTACCGATGGCGTCACAACATACGCAACAGATTGGATGCGCATTGGACTGGTCGGGGTTATCTTTGTTATCGGCCAGGTCATCGAGGGCAACTTCCTGACGCCAAAACTTGTTGGTAACAGCGTTGGCCTCCACCCTGTTTGGCTACTGTTGTCCCTATCCGTTTTTGGGACCTTGTTTGGATTTGTTGGCCTGCTGGTTGCGGTGCCACTTGCCGCAGCAATTGGTGTCATCATACGGTTTGTGGTCGGACAATATAATTCGAGTCTTTTATACCAAGGGCACAGCGTAGCTGCGCACAAAAATGGCGACGACAGCAACGTATGAGCCAACAACTTAGCTTTGACCTACCAGCCATACCGGCTTTGGGGCGTGACGATTTCATGATTGCGCCCAGCAACGCCGTGGCAGTGGCGATGATTGAAGTCACGCACAATTGGGTGGGTGGAAAGTTGGTGTTATGTGGACCCACAGGATCAGGTAAAACACACCTTGCGCATGTTTGGGCAGGTTCACAGAATGGCCAAATCATCGCCGCGGCTGATCTGGTAGACGCAAACATACCCGCCCTTGCATCAACTGCTTTAGCTATCGAAAACCTACCTGATATTGCCCAAAATCACGCCGCACAAACTGCCCTATTTCATCTGCACAACATGATGCAAAGCAATGGCCATCTATTGTTAATGACGGGCAGCGGCGCGCCAAACCACTGGAGCATGAGCCTCCCTGACCTGCAAAGCAGAATAGACGCTGCTGGTGTCGCAACATTGAAAGCCCCTGATGACACACTTTTAAGTGCCGTCATTGCCAAACAATTCAACGACCGCCAATTGATGCCACGGCCCGATGTGATCCCATACCTTGTTTTAAGGATAGATCGTTCTTTTGCCGCGGCGCGGGACGTCGTGGCGGCAATGGACGAGCACAGTCTTTCACGACACAAACCCCTTACCCGTGCGTTGGCGGCACAGGTGCTGGACAATTTTGGCTAAACGGCGCAACATCTGTCACTTAACTGTCATAATTCGTTGATATTGAAAACTTATGTCACACGCCGACTTCCTAACTGCGCCGTTTGATGCGCCCACAGATTTGCCAGATTTGGACCCGACAAGCGCGAGCCGTTTCTACAATCGTGAACTCAGTTGGCTGGGGTTCAATTGGCGTGTTTTACAAGAAGCCGAAAACCCGCGTGTTCCCTTGTTGGAACGCTTGCGGTTCTTGTCGATCAGTGCAGACAACTTGGACGAATTTTATACTGTACGTGTCGCGGGTTTACGTGAATTAGCGCGTGCTGGGAACATAACACCGGGCATTGATGGATTATCACCAGCCGAACAACTGGTGCTTATCAACGAAAACGCACGCAACCTGATGCACACGCAACAACGCGTGCTTGGCGAACTTCATCAGCAGATGGAGGCGGAAAACATAAAGATCCTAGAACTTGACGACCTGACAGATGCTGATCGCGTTTTTCTAAAGGAATTCTTCCTGACCCAAGTGTTCGCCGTTTTGTCGCCACTGGCCATTGATCCCGCCCATCCGTTTCCGTTCATTCCAAACACCGGGTATGCGCTGGCCCTGCAACTTCAACGTAAACGCGACAAAAGAAATTTGCAGGCACTGTTGCCGATCCCTGCGCAAATCGATCGTTTTATTTCCGTTCCCAGCGAGACTGAGCATAGGTTCCTTCCTTTGGAAGCGCTTTTGGTCCTCAATATCCCAGGCCTTTTTCCAGGATATGAACTTAAGGGACATTTCGAATTCCGCGTCCTGCGTGACAGCGATCTCGAGGTCGAAGAAGAAGCAGAAGATTTGGTGCGTGAATTTGAAGTGGCCCTGAAACGGCGCAAACGCGGCGAGGTCGTGCGCATCAGTATTTCGACAGGTGCCCCTGAAAAATTGAAATCTGTTGTTATGGCCGAACTTGGTGTTGGCGATGATGAAATGATCGAAATTGACGGAATGATCGGCATCGACGATTTAAGCGAACTGGTATTGGAAGAACGGCCGGATCTGTTGTGGCCCACATTCACTCCACGTGTCCCTGAACGTGTGACCGACTTTGAGGGTGATATGTTCGCAGCTATTCGCCAAAAAGACATGCTACTGCACCACCCTTATGAAACTTTTGACATGGTCGTTCGGTTCTTGCAGCAAGCTGCGCGTGACCCAAACGTGGTCGCGATCAAGCAAACGCTTTATCGCACCTCCAAACGTTCCCCCATTGTCGAAGCTCTTTGTGAAGCAGCGGAAGACGGCAAATCGGTCACGGCTTTGGTCGAATTAAAGGCGCGTTTTGACGAGGCTGCCAATATCCGTCAATCGCGCCGTTTAGAACGCGCTGGTGCACATGTTGTCTACGGATTCATCGACCTAAAAACTCATGCAAAGATCAGCACAGTTGTGCGTCGCGAAGGAAGTGAACTGGTAACCTACACCCACTATGGCACGGGCAATTACCATCCCATCACCGCACGTATTTACACCGATCTTTCATTGTTCACTTGTGATGCAAAACTCGGACGTGACGCGACAAAAGTGTTCAATTACCTATCTGGCTACGCCCCACCTGAAAACCTAAGCAACCTCGCGATTTCACCCGCCAATCTGAAAACCCGCCTGCTCGAGATGATCGCGGCCGAGGCAGAACACGCCCGTGCTGGACGGCCCGCCGAAATTTGGGCAAAGATGAACAGCCTGATCGAAAAGGAAATCATTGATGCGCTATATGCAGCGTCCCAAGACGGTGTGAAAATCAGCCTTGTTGTGCGCGGAATTTGTGGCTTGCGCCCTGGCATCACAGGATTGTCTGAAAACATCCGCGTAAAATCAATCGTTGGCCGTTTCTTGGAACACTCGCGCATTGTCTGTTTTGGCAACGGCCATGGCCTGCCCCATAAAAAAGCACGGGTGTTCATTTCATCTGCCGACTGGATGAGCCGCAATTTAAACCGCCGTGTCGAAATACTGGTCGAGATCAAGAATGCAACGGTTAAGGCACAAATCGTGTCCCAAATCATGGCCGCAAACTTGGCCGATGTGGCCCAAAGCTGGGTTATGGCCCCAGACGGAAGCTTTACCCGCCCGCCCGTTGAAGAAGGCACATTCGAATTTAATTTGCATCGCTTCTTCATGGAAAACCCATCCTTGTCGGGCCGCGGCTCCGCAGGGGCATCCGACGTTCCCAAGTTGACACATACCAAAAACTAACACACTAAGCGCGCGTGTTGACCCGGCCTAATCCTTCAGGGCAGGCTGGCAACAAGCCACCCACACAAGGGAATTTCCGGACGTGCAAACTGAACCCTCGGCAAACGACACTGGCACCTTCGGCCTGTCCCTATTCGACGATCCAAGTACCCGCGCGCTGTCGCGCGTCGGGGTAGTTGATGTTGGATCAAATTCAGTCCGAATGGTCGTGTTTGATGGTGCGGCCCGCAGTCCCGCATATTTTTACAACGAAAAAATTATGTGCGCCTTGGGGGCAGGGGTTTCAGAAACGGGACAGTTAAGCCCCTCTGGGCGCAAACGTGCTTTGGCCGCTATGATCAGGTTCAAGCACCTTGCAGATGGCATGGGATTGTCTGAGTTGACAGTTGTCGCCACTGCCGCTGTGCGCGATGCAGATGACGGGCCAGATTTCTGCGCCGATGTCTTGCGCGACACAGGCCTGAAGATTTGGGTCATTGACGGCAAGGAAGAAGCGCGGCTTTCGGCCCAAGGCGTATTGCTGGGCTGGCCAGGTGCTTATGGATTGATTTGTGACATCGGTGGTTCATCTATGGAACTGGCAGAAATTTCCGAAGGACGGGTTGGCAAGCGGGTCACGTCCAACCTTGGCCCGCTTAAATTGCAAAGCATCAAGGGCGGGCACAAAGGGCGCAAAGAACATATCAAAGCAACCATCGCTGAATTGGTTGAACAAATGGGTGCGCAACGCGATCGCCTGTTTTTGGTCGGTGGCAGTTGGCGTGCAATAGCGCGGATAGACATGCATCGACGTGGATATCCCCTGCATGTTTTGCACGAATACCGCATGAGCCCAGCGAATGTGTCGCTCACCGCCAAGTTTATTGCTGACGCTGACATACAAGAACTGCGCAATGCCTGCGGTATTTCGTCTGCCCGTATGGTGTTGGTTCCATTGGCCGCTTTGGTTTTAAAACAACTGGTTAAAGCGTTCAAACCCAAGGATATCGCGATCAGCAGTTATGGCATCCGCGAAGGCATGCTTTATGAACAAATGCCACAAAGATTGCGCGATCGTGACCCCTTGATCGAAGCTTCAAAGTTCGCGGAAGCCAAAGATGCCCGAATGCCCGGATTTGGCAAATCTCTTTATGAATTTGTCCTGCCGCTTTTCAAATCGGCACCCGATACACGTAAACGATTGGTCAAAGCCGCATGCCTATTGCACGATGTCAGCTGGCGTGCCCATCCCGACTACCGGGCTGAAATCTGTTTTGACAATGCAACACGTGCCAATCTGGGCGGGTTAAAACATTCCGAACGGATATTCCTAGGGCTCGCATTGCTGCACCGATACTCCAACTCCCGCGAAGGGACGCGTTTTGAAGAACTTTATACGTTGGTCGATGACAAAACCCAACTTGAAGCCGAAGTATTGGGCAAAGCAATGCGCTTTGGCGCAATGTTGTGGATGGAAAAAGGGGCCGAACGGGCGACATTCAAATGGTTCCCGAAGAAACGCCTGCTTGAATTCCAACTCACCCGTGACGCTTTGCCGCTTTACGGTGAAGTCGCTGAGGTTCGATTGCAATCGCTTGCCAGTTCGCTTGATGCTGAACTTAGCGTAAAAATACGCAAAGCGTGACCTACAAAATACGTCTTAAATATTGACGTCCAAAGTAACCGGAAAATGATCCGAGGCCGTAACCAATGCATCCTGCAATTCAGGCGTATTCCAGCATTTGGGATCATCCAAAGGATGCCAAATGCGCCATTCTGCATCGCGTTCCTGAATCTGTGGGGACACCATGATGTAATCCAGCAGTGCTTGTAAAAATCGCTTTTGCGGTCGAATGAAAAACCGCGACGTTGTTGGAGTTGCCGTTAACTTTCGGGACAATGCCATACGCGCATGGGGTTCAAACAACTGCGGCATTCCTTCTCCACCCAGCAAAATCTCCACTGAGGAACGACCAAAAAGGTCTTCGTATTCGTCTAATCCAGGTCCATCATTCATATCCCCAACCACGATCAAGGGTGTTCCAATGTCCAGATGGTCAGTGATCCGTTGACGCAGCCAGATCGCCTGCGCCAGCTGTTTGCGGCGGTTGGCTATGGAATAGCGCATCACCTCATCACGGTTTTGGGCACCGTGCGGGGCTTTTGATTTCAGATGTGCTCCTATCATTTGCAGGTCGAACCCAGCTTTGGTTTTGATAGACAACTCCAATGGCGGCTTGGAAAAGCGCACTAGATCCTCGACTTCATCAACGTCCAGGTCGATGCGAAATGCG
Source organism: uncultured Paracoccaceae bacterium (assembly GCA_905182355.1). GTDB lineage: Bacteria > Pseudomonadota > Alphaproteobacteria > Rhodobacterales > Rhodobacteraceae > Ascidiaceihabitans. Next base: position 34,582 of record CAJJBH010000020.1, read on the forward strand.
CCATCAAAACGGGGAGCATTGCGTCCACCTGTTTCCCCCAAATCGTCGCCACGCGGATCATGATGAACAGTCATCGCATCGGGATCATACAACATCGCAATTTCTTGCTGGGTGTTGTTGCCAAAACCTATGGCCGCTTTGCGCGCCCGCAATTTAAAACGGGCGGCAAAATTCTCAAGCGCCAGAACCGTATCACGTTGCTTGCTATGGTCTGGGGCTTCGATGATCATCACCGCGTCGGCATCCATCGCCTTGAACACAACGCCCAAAGCATGGGTTTGTTGCTTGCGAGTAACGTCATAACGTCCTGACCATCCATCGTTGTTCAGCAGCGCACCATGCTGGTCAAACAGCCGATCCATCCACTCAACGTTATATGTTGCAAACCGCATTATGCGTGCTCTTTTTGGATGTCATCCCACGCACGATTAATATCGCGCATCCGTTTTCCTGCCAACACAATCGCCTCCTCGGGAATGCCTCGTGCTATCATCGCGTCGGGATGATTTTCACGTGCCAGCTTGCGCCATGCCTTGCGCATTTCATCAAAACTCATATCCGGGTTCAGACCTAAAACAGTGTAAGGGTCTGTATCTGCATCTGGAACAAAACGGGCGCGCATCCCTTTAAATTCGTGTTCGTGGACTTCAAATATTTCAGCCACACGTTCCAAGAATGCATCTTCATTTGGATGATAAAACCCATCGGCCATCGCAATATGAAAAAGACCCTCCATCAAATCCTTCAATGTACAAGGATCTTCATGAAACATCTTGTAGATACGGGTTGCATAGCTTTCAAATCCGGCCACATCAGTACGTGCCATATTGAAAACACGGGCGGCACCTGCCTCGTCCTGCGCGGCGATACTGAACACTTCGCGAAAGGCCGTAACCTCGTCGCGGGTTACCTGACCATCCGCTTTGGCCATTTTGGCACCCAGCGCGATCACCGCAATCGCAAACGCGACCGTGCGTTCAGGAGGGCTGCGCAGCTTGTCAAAAACTGACGACAGCGCCTCGCCCGAGGTGAGAGCAGAAAGGGCTTCAGCTATGCGAGACCAAATAGACATGGATGCACCCTAACCTTTGCGCAAAGAAGTGTCAGCGCGTTTCCAAGGTTTTCTGCATTAATATCAAATCATGCCATTCGCCATTTTTTCGGCCAACTTGGGGCATATGGCCCACCTGCTTAAACCCTAGTTTATGATGAAAATTTAAAGCATCCAAGTTACCACCACTGATCGCACCAACCATGACGTGGTGGCCCATTTCCAGGGCAACCCTTGTTACTTCATCTAACAACAAGCGCCCTATGCCTTTGCGTTTCACATTTGCGGCTATGTAGACTGAATGTTCCGCCGTATGCGCATATCCTGGGCCATTTCGGAACGGGCCAATCAATGCGAATCCCGCAAAGATTCCATCAACTTCCGCAATCATTACGGACCGCATTGGATCAGAAATCATAGCCTCGACATCAGCACGCAATTTCAATTCTGTTGTAAACGTCACAGCCGTCTCTAGGATCAAGGTGTTCCAAAGCGTGGTAATCTCAGCCGCGTCGCAGCTCAGCCCAGACCGGATCACAACTGGCGTATCCCATGCGGTGTTTCGAATTCTGCCCTCAATTCAGGTGCACCCTGTTCAAAAACAATCCGATTATCAACCAACGCACGACACACCGAAACCTCTAGATCTTTCGCCTGCGGATGCACCACAATAAGGCGGCGTAATCGGCACCCCGAAGATGCCAACCCATCGGAGGGATGGGTAGAGGTTTGCCACTCAATCAATGCGGGACACATATTATCGAAGGGCAATCTGCCACTTGACGGCACAACCATCTGCCAACGCAAATCACGACGATTTAGCTGAACCGCCTCGCCAACCCCATCAGGTAACGCCGCGACATCCTGATCCAACGTTGTGCTGCGGCAAATCCAATTTGTCAGACGTGCATCACCTGTAAAATGATCCAGATCAAACCACCTGGGACGATCGGGTTCGGGGGCATCAGGGTTAATCGCAATTGCCTCAAGGTACAAACCGTCAGCCAATCCCATCAACTTATTATGAGTATGGAACACGGCGTGTTCGCCCCCCCCTTGCATGGGAACACCCAATGCCTCTTCGACAAAATTTTGGGCCGCTTCTAAGGTTTCGCCGGATACGGCCAAATGATCTAACAACATTCTATTGCTCCAATTTCACTCGTTGTCGCAAAACGCTAAAGTCGATTGGGGGTCCGTGTACCCCCAATCCAATTATTTACGTGTGTTTTGAATGATCTCAAGTATATCTTGCGCTGCTTTTGGGATGTTCGTCCCCGGACCAAATATTGCTTTAACACCATTATCATACAGGTATTGGTAATCTTGCTGCGGAATAACACCCCCGCAAATGACAATAATATCGTCAGCACCCGCGTCCTTTAACGCCTGCACAAGTTGCGGGGCCAGCGTTTTATGACCCGCCGCTTGTGAACTGATACCGATGACATGAACGTCATTGTCGACCGCATCTTGCGCCGCTTCCGCGGGTGTCTGGAACAATGGCCCAACATCCACATCAAAACCAATATCTGCAAACGCGGTTGCGATCACCTTTGCGCCACGATCGTGCCCGTCTTGACCCATCTTCACAACTAACATCCGAGGGCGGCGACCTTCAACTTCTGCAAAATCTTCGACCGATTTTTGGATTGCTGCAAAGCCCTCGTCACCAGCATAAGCTGCTCCGTAAACGCCTGACAACATCTTGACTTCAGCGCGATGGCGTCCGAACACGTTTTCCATAGCCATACTGATTTCCCCCACAGTTGCACGCGCACGCGCGGCATCAACTGCAGCTTCCAAAAGGTTACCGCCCTCGCCCGCGCGGCGCGTCAGTTCAACCAAGGCCGCCTCGCAAACGGCGCTATCACGGCTGGCACGAATGCCTTCCAAACGCGCGATCTGGCTGGTGCGTACTGCATCATTGTCGATGTCCAAAATGTCGATTGGGTCTTCTTTGTCCAAACGATATTTATTAACCCCAACGATCACTTCTGTGCCACGATCGATATTGGCTTGACGGGTTGCAGCCGCCTCTTCAATCCGCAATTTTGGCATGCCAGAGGCTACGGCCTTGGTCATACCACCAAGCTCTTCAACCTCTTCGATCAGCTTCCATGCCTCTTCCGCCAAATCATGGGTCAGCTTTTCTACGTAATAGGAGCCCGCCAATGGATCGACCACATTGGTCACACCTGTTTCCTCTTGCAAAATCAGCTGTGTGTTACGGGCAATTCGGGCAGAAAAGTCGGTGGGCAAAGCAATCGCTTCGTCCAGCGCATTGGTGTGAAGTGACTGTGTGCCACCCAAGGCTGCTGCCATAGCTTCATATGCGGTGCGGACCACGTTGTTGTAAGGGTCTTGTTCTTGCAACGACACGCCAGAGGTCTGGCAGTGTGTGCGCAACATGGACGATTTTGGGTTCTTCGGTTCAAATTCTGACATGATACGGTGCCACAGCAAACGGGCGGCGCGCAATTTGGACGCCTCCATAAAGAAGTTCATACCAATGGCGAAGAAAAAGCTAAGGCGAGGCGCAAATTTATCAACGTCCATGCCCGCAGCAATCGCAGTGCGTACGTATTCGCGCCCATCAGCCAAAGTGAAAGCCAGTTCTTGAACCAAATTCGCGCCAGCTTCTTGCATGTGGTAGCCAGAGATCGAGATCGAGTTGAATTTCGGCATCTCATTCGCCGTGAATTCAATGATGTCTGAGACGATCCGCATCGATGGTTCAGGTGGATAAATGTATGTGTTGCGGACCATAAATTCTTTCAGAACGTCGTTCTGAATTGTTCCCGCAAGAACTGACTTATCGTGACCTTGTTCTTCACCCGCGACTATAAAACTTGCCAAGATTGGGATTACTGCACCGTTCATAGTCATCGACACTGAAACTTTATCCAGCGGAATACCGTCAAACAGGATTTTCATATCCTCAACGCTGTCGATAGCAACACCAGCTTTGCCAACATCACCCACCACCCGTTCGTGATCACTGTCATAGCCACGGTGGGTGGCTAGATCGAAGGCAACGGACACACCTTGCTGACCCGCGGCCAATCCACGGCGATAGAAGGCGTTGGATTCCTCGGCCGTGGAAAAGCCTGCATATTGGCGAATGGTCCAGGGACGACCCGCGTACATTGTTGCCTTTACGCCGCGCGTATACGGTGCCACACCGGGGATCGTCCCAAGGTGATCAACACCTTCCAAATCTTCTTCGGTATAGATCGGCTGAACATCAATTCCCTCAAGGGTTTTCCACGTCAGATCATCTATGGGCCGGCCACGCAGTTCACTTTCAGCGATGCCCTGCCACGTATCTTTCTTGTTTGTCATGTTCTTGTCCTTTGCTCAGCGAACCAAACGGCGGGATGTTTCCCGTTCCTGTTTGATCCCAATCTTCTGTCATTATGTCTTGTGTCAGTGTTTCTTGTGCCAATGTCGCCAAACCGTCTGCGCCTGAAATCAGCCAGTGCATGTCGTCGGCATATGCTTCGCGCAAAGAGGCGCATTGTTCTTCGTTAAAGGGCACCCAGCGTGACCTACCTAAGTCTGTGCCCAAAACCCTAAGGCCCGAGATTTCACCACGTTCTGCCAAGATTTGGCGCAACGCTTTTACGTTTGGAGCGCGATTCAACCATTCGGCATCAGTATTGATTGGTGCACGTTCATCAATGCAAGTTGCCAACATCATTTCTGGGCGGCCTTGATACCGCTCAAAAGGAAGGACGCAAATTTCAGTGTTAGGGAGTGCACAGGACAAATCAGTGATTACATCGCGCCATGTGCGACGGGACGCCACCAAATTTTCGAACCCCTCGACTGGCAGCATTCGATGTCCACGCGCCACGCCGTATGCCATCGCAGATGACCAATACAAGTCCTGCGCACGAATATTCAAAACAATACGGCATACTTGTCCATCAAAGGCGCTGGCGTACCGCGCCATACGTTCACCAATTGCTGGATAAAGCGCGCGGTTGCGCAAATTGTGACGCACCGAACCAATCATGTTTTCGTCGCTCACCACCAGCTTGCGCGCACCGTTTCGGGCCGCACGGGTCAATTGAATTTGCACGCGACCTTCGGCGCGTGTCGGCGGCTTGTGGCAAATATTCAGGTGTGGCGCAGGCATCAAACCTGCAAACAACCCTTGTCGTGTGCGTTGTGGCCCCCAATATCCAAGTCCACGTTCCGACAATTGCGTATTGGATCGGCGCATATAGCTTTGAAAGGTGGTGCTGCCTGTTCTATGCGCACCAAGGTGCAAAATAACGTCCATACTACGGCCTGCTCTTTGTCTTAAGGCCGCCCCGTTCGACCATGATGCGGGGATCACACCCGTCATGGCATCACACCTGTTGCTATCGCTTTAACGTAACAATTGCGTCTTTGTCGGGTCGCAATCGCTGGCAAACCCACTATGTTAAGTCCAACAGGAGACCCCATGAAACTTATATTACCCTTTGTAATCGCAGCTTTATTTGCAAGCCAATCTATGGCCCAAGACACCACAGAAACAGCGGAAAACACAGTGTTTTCACAGGATGCAGATGCTGATTTAAAACAATTTGTATGGAAAAAGAGGCCGATTGTGGTCTTTGCCGACAGCGATGCTGACCCGCGATATGCCGAACAGATCGAATTGTTGATGGCCAACCTGCCAACTTTGGAGGAACGTGATGTGGTTGTTTTGACCGACACGGACCCCAGCGCAAGGTCTGCATTACGTCTAAAGCTGCGCCCACGCGGGTTTATGTTGGTCATTATCGGACTGGACGGCGATGTAAAATTGCTCAAACCTTTCCCTTGGGACGTGCGCGAGATTAGCCGCAGCATAGACAAGATGCCATTGCGCAAACGCGAACTGCGCGAGAAAAAGCGGACCGTCAGCGAAAACTGACGGCCTGCATCTTTAACCGCAAGCAGTGTTGCATTTGCCTTTTCCATGACCCTTATTCGAACTCCATGATGATTTCATCCACCGCTAGGCTGTCGCCCGCGCTGGCGTTGATCTTGGATACTGTGCCCTTCTTCTCGGCCTTCAAGATGTTTTCCATCTTCATCGCCTCGATCGTGCACAGGGCTTGGCCTTCTTCGACTTCCTCGCCCTCTTCGACACTCACCTTAACCACCAATCCCGGCATTGGGCAAAGCAACAGCTTAGACGTGTCGGGTGCAATTTTTTCAGGCATCAACAACGCCAATTCGGCTTGACGCGGGGTACGCACGTGCACTTTCAAATCAGCGCCACGTGTCCGAATACGGAAGCCCCCGCTAATTTTCCCAACTTTTAGAACCAGCGGTGCACCGTCCACCGTCATCGCTGCCAGTTGATCACCCGGCGTCCAATCACCAGTGACGCGCATACATGTGCCATCATCAAAGGTAACGTTTGCCCCATCGCGATCCGCATCTATCACCATATCAAGCCAGATATTTTGCAGCGCTACATTCCAATCCTTACCCACCTTACGTTCGTGGTTGTCCATGCGGCCAGACACACGCGCACGACGGATTTCCATCACGCGGTTCATTGCAGCGGTGGCAGCAGCAATGCGGCGCAGGTCAACATCTGGCAAGGTCACACCTTGGAAACCTTCAGGATACTGTTCTTCGATAAAGGCCGTAGTCATTTCGCCAGCAATAAAAATCGGGTGGTCCATCACAGCAGACAAGAAAGGCAAGTTGTGGCCAATACCCTCAACCTCAAAGCTATCAAGCGCCACGCGCATCGCTTCAATCGCGGCTTCACGTGTTGGGGCCCATGTGCAAAGCTTAGCAATCATAGGGTCATAATACATGCTGATCTCACCGCCCTCGTAAACGCCAGTGTCATTGCGGATGGCAACAGGACCGGCAGCCGCGTCGCCCTGCCATTTGTCATTGTCCAGCAATGGGCCAGCAGCTTGCTCAGCCGGTGGACGGTAGCGCGTTAACCGACCGATGGATGGCAAGAACCCGCGATATGGGTCTTCCGCATACAGACGGTTCTCAATCGCCCAACCTGTCAGTGTCACATCATCCTGAGTGATCGACAGCTTTTCGCCATTGGCCACACGGATCATCTGTTCAACCAAATCAACGCCCGTGATCAATTCCGTCACAGGATGTTCCACCTGCAAACGTGTGTTCATCTCTAGGAAAAAGAAATTCTTGTTGCCGTCGACAATAAACTCAACCGTGCCAGCAGATGCGTAATCAACAGCCAATGCCAATGCGACAGCCTGTTCACCCATTGCTTTTCGCGTGGCTTCGTCCAAGAACGGCGATGGCGCTTCTTCGACAACCTTCTGCTGACGGCGTTGGATCGAACACTCACGTTCGCCCAGATAGATGCCATTGCCGTGGCTGTCACACAGAACCTGAATTTCAATGTGACGTGGCTGTGTAATAAACTTCTCGATGAAAATGCGATCATCGCCAAAGCTGTTTGCGGCCTCGTTCTTGGAAGACTGGTAACCCTCTCGGGCCTCGTCATCATTCCACGCGATGCGCATCCCTTTGCCACCGCCGCCAGCGGACGCTTTCAGCATCACGGGATATCCAACCTTGTTGGAAATCTTAACCGCCTCATCCGCGTCCTCAATCAGCCCCATATGACCAGGAACAGTGGAAACACCCGCTTCTTGGGCGATCTTCTTGGACGTGATCTTGTCGCCCATCTTTTCAATCGCGCCAACTGGAGGGCCAACAAACGCAACGCCTGCATCCGCCAAGGCTGAGGCAAATTTCGAATTCTCGGACAAGAAACCATATCCTGGGTGAACCGCCTGTGCACCAGACTTCTTCACCGCCTCCATCACCTTATCAATGACAATATAGGACTGGTTGGCAGGGGGCGGGCCAATGTGGATCGCCTCGTCAGCCATTTGCACATGCAAGGCCTGCTTGTCCGCGTCGGAATATATGGCAACGGTGCCAATGCCCATTTTACGGGCTGTCTTGATAACACGGCAAGCAATCTCGCCACGGTTGGCGATTAGGATCTTGTTGAACATGGGATGTCCTTTTGAATTTGGGAAGACTGAGTTTGAATTGGAAAACGCGAGAAGCCGCCCCGCTGATGCGGGACGGTCGATGCGATGTAATTGCTGTGATGCGCCGTGACGCGCGATCTGGCTACTTGGTCAGTTAATTGTCGGTTAGTGGAGCCAAAAGTAGTGGAGCCGAAAGCGAAATTTTTCCACGGCTTGATACCTCGTCGTGCTTCGCACACGCACCGGCCAGAATTGTGCCTTCTGCTGCAAAAATGCAGATTACTCGTTTCATAATAACTACCTCTCGATTGGGCTGTATTCGCCCATTGAGATAACCGTAGCACAAATTGACGCTGTTTAACATCAGGTAAAGTAAAAATTGACGGACGTTGCACGCCCACCTCAGTTCGAGGCATAGGTGTAACTGTACAACCGCTACAGATGGCGCGCCAATCGTGCCCCACAATTAAACCTGAACGGAAACGCGATACGCCATTTTTACGTGGCATAGGGCGTGAAAATGTCAGGCGCGGCCCTTTCGTTACCAGATCATTTGATCTAGCAGACCGATCTGTTGTCTTAGTTGCATTTTCCTGGGTTTGCTCTGCAATAGACCACGTTGGCGCCTGCCCCGATGGCCGCGCCAGTAAGAACACTACCGCTCGCGACAACGGCCACGCCAACGCCTGCGGCACTGCCAAGCAACGCTTGATCGGTGACCGTATCACCGCAGGCCGCAAGGGTCCCACAGACCGCCACGATGGCGCATGATTTAAACATAAATTTACCTGGTTTTGTGTGTGATATTGATTGCCTCCTGCCTCTTTCTTCAAAAATAAGGGATACCAGTACCCCCAGAGATACGACACACATCCGCGGCACCTCACATAGGCGGCAAAACCTTGCCTGACCATACTTCCAATCGGCGAAAAAGCGGGCAGCATAGCGTCATAAGACGCCAGCCGCCCGCGAGGGGAAGGGGTACGGAAATGAGCGCTATCACCAATATGGTGACGGTGTGCGGGATCCGTACTATTCGCGTCGCACAGCTGCCCACCATTGGCCAAGCCACATGCAGAAATGGCGCTGAAGTCGGCCATCCCTTGCTTGTTTTGGGTGATGGAAAGCAGCATTTCGCCTATTCCCCAAATGCTTCGGGGAAACTTGCGCGCGCCATTGAGACATCAATGACCAACAAGGCCTCGTAGTCTTCTGGATCGAAGGTATCTTCTGCCGCGACCACTTCGCGTCCAAACAACCACGACAATCGGCCCGCATCTAGATTGCCACGTTCAAACGGGTGTTCGCCAAACTGTTGCCAAAGCGCTTCCATAAATCCTGCGTCCGCGCGACGATCCGCTGGCTTGCGGTCATTCTTGCGCTCACGACGCGAGATTGGTGTCGCACCCTTTGGGTTGGCACGGCGTAACGTAAATTGGTAATCTGTGCTTTTAAGGCGCCCAGGGAACCCGCGATGTTTCAGCATGTCGCTGCCCCCCCAGCCATATGGCCATCAGAAAAGGGGATGGTCAGGGTGGGCGCAAACGCCCACCCTGTAAGTGTATTACTTGTATTTGCCTGTGTGTACTGGCTCAACCGAAATTGGGGCTGGGTCCAAAACGACAAATTCTTCGACCTGCTGCTCGCGCGCACAGGCAGCAACAACAGCGATAAAGCCGAATGTTGCCAATAGTTTGATGCTCTTTGACATCTATGTCTCCTGTTACTTTTAAATGAATGCTTGGACACGGGATGTGCCGTCGCATCTGTACTCAAGGTAAGGGCTTCTTGGGAAATCCTTGAAGGGAACATAGTGGAATCCTTGTCCATAATATATCCATCCCGTTGCAATGGGCGGAAATGTGACTCTAAAGCCTCAGAACGGGCTTTAATTGGGGGCTGTGCCGCAACATGTTGTGTTAGCATCAAAAAGCCTCCCAGATACAGGTCATATTTTTGACCCTAAATGCGTCAAAAAATTGGGTGGCGTCCTGATTAGGTGTACCGAATTCAGTTTCTTGGTCTGATAAAGATATAACAACCAAATCACTTTGAAGCTCATATTCGGACATGTAAGGCACAGCGACAGACGCACACAGGTGCTCCATATCCGCAGCCGCGTCACCATAAGTTATGTCACCACCAACCCGTGCAATACGCGGTGCGATAAAGCGAAAACGCAACCAGCTTTGATTGTCAACGGCGTCGATTAGAACCTCATGCAGTGTGATAGACTGACCAGACGGCACGTCTCGAGCCGCGCTTGAGGACGCAAATCTGACAGTGCCCAAACCGACAACAGCACCGACGCAATACCGACGTAATACCGACATTATACCGATCCCTTAGATCTTTGATATTGTGCACATTTTAGCCAACGTGAACGATTTTTTGGGTTTTCCAAAACCGCTAAGATTTCTGCCTGCAGATTTGCCGTGACTTTGCCCATGACGCGCCCACCGGCTTGCACATTCAGAACACCGTCCACGGGTGTTATCTGGACCACAGGGGAAAAGCCGCGCAGGTTCTGCAAGGCCCGCCACAAATCCTGTCTGATCTGCGTCGCAAGGCGCACAGCGTTGCCACCCGCCAACTGCGTGGTCGCAGCAACGTCAAAACGGGCAGGAAGCTGACGTGAGACCGTCACCTGCCCATCTTTTTTAGTGATATGCCAGCCCTTAGTCATCGATCAGAGCGGGATATTGTCGTGTTTTTTCCACGGGTTCTTCAGGGACTTACCGCGAAGTGACGCAAATGCACGACTCACGCGTTTACGAGTTGAGCGCGGTTGAATCACCTCATCAATAAACCCACGTTCAGCCGCCACAAACGGATTGGCAAAACGCTCTTCATAATCGGCAGCGTGCTGCGCGATCTTTTCAGGGTCACCCAAATCGGCACGGTGAATGATTTCAGTAGCGCCTTTGGCCCCCATCACCGCAATTTCCGCTGTTGGCCACGCATAGTTAAAGTCCCCGCGCAGGTGTTTGGATGACATAACATCATACGCCCCACCGTAAGCTTTACGAGTAATGACAGTGACTTTCGGCACCGTTGCTTCACCATAGGCAAACAACAACTTGGCCCCGTGTTTAATGACGCCGCCAAATTCTTGACTGGTTCCTGGCAAGAAGCCTGGCACGTCCACCAGCGTAAGAATTGGGATTTCAAACGCATCACAAAACCGCACAAAACGGGCAGCTTTGCGCGAACTATCAATGTCTAGACATCCCGCCAAAACCATCGGCTGGTTGGCAACAACGCCAACAGTTCCGCCTTCAAGGCGAATAAATCCGGTCAGGATATTCTTAGCGTATTCCTCTTGGATCTCGTAGAAATCGCCTTCGTCCGCAAGCTTATGAATAAGCTCTTTCATATCGTAAGGGGTATTGGCGTTTTCGGGGATCAATGTATCAAGCGATGCCTCAACCCGACCCGGTTCATCGAAGAATGGACGCACTGGCGGCTTCTCACGATTGGACAGCGGCAGGAAGTCCACAAGGCGGCGTACTTCGGCCAATGCCTCTACATCATTTTCAAACGCGCCATCCGCAACAGATGACTTTTTGGTATGGGTCGATGCCCCACCCAATTCTTCGGCGGTCACAACCTCGTTCGTCACAGTCTTAACAACGTCCGGTCCGGTCACGAACATATAAGACGTGTCCTTTACCATAAAGATAAAGTCGGTCATCGCAGGGGAGTAAACAGCACCGCCAGCACATGGGCCCATTATCAAACTAATCTGTGGCACAACGCCAGACGCCAAAACATTGCGTTGGAACACCTCGGCGTAACCCGCAAGCGACGCGACACCTTCTTGGATTCGTGCACCACCGGAATCATTAATGCCAATGATTGGCGCACCATTCTGGATTGCCATATCTTGGATTTTGCAAATCTTCTGAGCGTGGGTTTCAGAAAGTGACCCACCAAAAACCGTAAAGTCCTGAGAGAACACATAGACCATGCGACCATTGATTGTGCCCCAGCCTGTGACAACCCCGTCACCTGCAGGCTTTTGATTTTCCATACCAAAATCGGCACAGCGATGGGTGACAAAAAGATCGAATTCCTCGAACGAATCCTCATCCAGTAACAATTCAATGCGTTCACGCGCTGTTAACTTGCCTCGTCCATGCTGTGCATCGATACGCTTTTGACCACCACCAAGGCGCGCAGCCTCGCGGCGATCGTTCAGTTCTGTCAGAATATCTTTCATCATCGGCCCCGTTTGCAATTTTGCACATGTATATCAATACATAGCGGCAGACCAAAGCATCAACTGGAATATTTGCAAACACTTTTCAAAGCCTGTTTTGCAAATTGCAAACTTGCAAAACTTCATATCGACGTAACGACCCATATGGACAACCTTCAATCGGGTCCATACCCATTACACATGCAGAACAAACCCACTATCCGCTTTCTGGATCGCACAACCCCGCCTCATATTTTTACACTGATCGTTTTGGCAGGGATGTCCGCGATGGTGATGAATATGTTTTTGCCAAGCCTGCCACAAATGGCACAACATTTCGGGGTCACTGATGGCGTCATGGCACTTTCAGTGCCGCTTTTTCTATACGTCAGCGCGGTCCTGCAAATATTCATAGGACCCATTTCAGATCGCTTTGGCAGACGCTCTATAATATTGATTGGCATTGCGATTTTCATGTTTGGAACAATCGGCTGCATCCTCGCCACAGACGCGACGACGTTCCTGATCTTTAGGATGGTCCAAGCCGGAGTTGCCGTTTGCATGGTCCTTAGCCGTGCAGTCATTCGCGACTCATTTGACCAAGAACAATCCGCATCCATGCTTGCTTATGTCACGATGGGCATGGCCGTAGTGCCGATGATCAGCCCCGCAATTGGTGGACTGTTAGATGAATTTTTTGGATGGAAAGCCAACTTTTGGATGTTCTTGCTGGTTGGCGGCGCGTTGTTTACCCTTGTGTGGCGTGATCTGGGCGAGACCGTTAAGCCCTCGGGATTAACCCTAACCCAACAATTTAAAGAATACCCTGAATTGCTGCGCTCCCCTCGTTTTTGGGGCTATTGCCTAGCTTCAGCCTTTAGTTCCGGCGCCTTCTTTGCCTACCTTGGCGGCGGACCATTTGTAGGTTCCGTGGTCTTCGGAATGTCGCCCAAATGGGTTGGTATATTCTTTGGCGCTCCTGCAGTCGGCTACTTTGCAGGCAACTGGTATACGGGGCGGAATGCTCAGCGGTTGGGCGTTAACAAGCTTATATTGTGGGGCGCACTCGCGGTGAGTGCTGGAACCACATTGATGCTCGTTATCTTCTGGATCGGCTTCGGGTCTGCCACCACGTTTTTTGGGCTTATGACAATAATCGGACTTGGTAACGGCATGGTTATCCCGAATGCGACTGCGGGCATGTTGTCTGTCCGGCCCCATCTTGCTGGCACTGCATCCGGTTTGGGTGGCGCAATTATGATCGGTGGCGGTGCCTGTCTAGCGTCCCTTGCGGTCTTCCTCTTAAAGCCAGAAACAGGGGCCTACCCGCTGATCTTGATCATGATGTTCACATCGATGGCCGCCGTCGTTGCCATTCTAAGTGTTTACCGCCGCGAGGCGCGCCTTAAGGTAAGTGGCACCAAACACTGACCACTTGCGTGTCGAACTTTGCAAAGCTACGCTAATATATCTGCAAAGTTGCAAAGGTGACATTATGGCGACGCAAAAATTATATGCTGGCGCAAAGTTGCGCGAGTTGCGCAAGCGCATTGGTCTGACGCAAAAGGACTTTGCCGCCAAGCTTGGCGTGTCCTTGCCGTATTTGAACCAGATGGAAAACAACAACCGGCCCGTTAGCACCACTGTGGTTCTAGCATTAGCCCGCGAATTTGGCATGGATGTTACCGAATTAAGCGTTGGTGACAGCGAACGACTGGTCAGCGATTTGCGCGAAGTCCTGTCCGATCCAGTCTTTTCAAGTGACATGCCCCCGATTGCTGATCTGCGCCTTGCAGCGTCCAACGCCCCGTCCCTTGCGCGGGCCTTTATCCAATTGCACCAAAGTTACCGACAGACCCACGAACGCCTTGCTTCACTGGACGAGGCGTTAGGGCGCGAAGACGCGCGGACCCGCCCTAGCCCATGGGAGGAAGTGCGTGATTTCTTTCATTATTGCGACAACTACATCGATGCGATGGACCGCGCAGCCGAGCATTTTGCCAATTCAGCAGGGCAGAACGCGACCATACGCATAGGTGCTGTTGCAGCGCTTGATAGCGTTGGCGTTAAGGTCGAATTCATCGATCACGACCGTATTCGAGACTATGATCCCACGACTAAAATCTTGCGTATATCAACCCGCGCAACGCCTGAAACACAAACCTTCCAAATCTTGTTACAGGTCGCATTGATCCGCCAAAATGCGTTGCTTGAAGCAACCCTTGATTTGGCCCGTTTCCAGACATCCGAAGCGCGTGGGATCGCCAAAATCGGTCTTGCCAACTACTTTGCAGGCGCAGCTTTAATGCCCTACACAGCCTTTCTGGCCTCGGCCCAAGAAAACCGCCACGACGTTGAATTGCTGGCTGGCCTTTTTGGGGCATCCATCGAACAGGTCGCGCATCGCCTTTCAACGCTGCAACGCCCTGGTGCAAAAGGTGTACCCTTCTTTTTTGTTCGTGTGGATCAGGCTGGAACCATCACCAAACGCCATTCGGCAACACGCTTTCAATTCGCACGATTTGGTGGGGCTTGCCCCCTTTGGAATGTCCACCGCGCCTTCGAATTGCCTGGTCAATTCCTGCGCCAATTGGCCGAAACGCCAGACGGTGTACGTTATATCAGCTTGGCCCGCGATGTCTCAAAGCCAGCGGGACGTTTCGGAGCACCGGTGCGCCGCTTCGCCATCGCTTTGGGTTGCGAAGTTGAACACGCAAGTTCACTGGTCTATGCCGAGGGAATGGATCTGAACCGCGCCGATGCATTCGAACCCATTGGGATATCTTGCAGAATTTGTGAGCGTACAACCTGTCATCAACGCTCGGTTCCACCGCTGGAACGCAAATTACTAGTGGATACCGACACCCGCGATACGTTGCCCTACCGTGTCACTTAACTAGGCCATTTTATCGCTATTGTTCTAACGGCGGGCTTTTCGCCAACCTGCTTTGACAGCTTCATCCGAACTACAGAACCAGCGTTCACCTTTGTTCGTGTTGATACCCGTTTGTTCGTAAAACCGCTGCCCGGCGACATGGAAAATCCGTTCACCACTGGACGAGATATTGCCTTTGATCACACAGTTTCGATCTGGTGGAATACGCCCCTTAGCACGTGTCTTTCGATACTGTTCGGGGCTGTGCAAACGGCTGGCATGCAGACCACGACCATTCACCACAGCCCCTTTTTCATCCAGATCATAAGCCATCGAATATTTGCGATATGCAAACGCCAACCCTTCGGATACCAGCGTTTGCCCTACATCTTCGCCATTAACCTTACAGGTCGCAACGACACGTCCGTATTTGTCAATTTCAACGCGCTTACACGTCGCCCATTGCCCCTGAAATCGTGCACGAACTTGGGCCCTGACCCACACTCCACATGCCCAAAGCTGAACTTGTTCCGTGGTGCATTTCTGCCCGTTTTCTGGCGCATCAATTCCGTGAATACGCACACGCACGTCACCCACATCAATGGTGTCTCCATCAATCACAACAACACGGCCCGAAAAATCAGCCATTGTTAGGGAAGGTAAACAAAAAAGAACGAACAGTGCACAAAGTCTTAACATAGACCCACAAATGCAGGCTGCTGCCCCTCAATTCAAGAAGATTTGGTCATAAAGATTAACAGGGACCTAACTTTATGACCAATTATTTACCGTTGCTTGGTTTCCCAATCAGGATGCAACCACGGTTCATCATTCGATCGCGCCAGTGGATCAAGACCCAAAATATGATCTGACATTTTTTCGCCCACCATGATGGATGGCCCGTTCAAGTTGCCATTTGTGATACGTGGGAAAATACTACTGTCAGCAACGCGCAGCCCTTCAACGCCAATTACTTTGCCAGTCGGATCGACAACGGCATTTGGATCGTCACGACGCCCCATTCGGCAGGTGCCACAAGGGTGGTATGCGCTTTCTACATGTTCAGAAATAAACGCATCCAATTCTGCATCTGTTTGCACATCTGCACCTGGTTGGATTTCATGCTTAACGAAGGGTTCGAACGCGTCTTGGGCAAATATTTCACGGGTGAGGCGGATACAATTGCGGAAATCTTCCCAGTCAGATGGATCAGACATGTAGTTAAACAAGATTTTCGGATCATCTGTTGGATCATTCGAACGCAGCGTGACTGACCCACGTGAGACTGATCGCATAGGACCAGTGTGTGCTTGGAACCCATGGCCCTCTGCCGCTACCTTACCATCATA
This sequence comes from uncultured Paracoccaceae bacterium, assembly GCA_905182355.1. Lineage (GTDB taxonomy): Bacteria > Pseudomonadota > Alphaproteobacteria > Rhodobacterales > Rhodobacteraceae > Ascidiaceihabitans. Next base: position 51,047 of record CAJJBH010000020.1, read on the forward strand.
CCGCACAGCAATAGGCAGGAAATGGTATTGAATGTCTGGATAGTCGACGCCAGCACGAGACCGGATAAAGGCTGCGCTCTCGAATTGGTTAGACGCCCCAAGACCTGTTTTTAAAAACAACCAGCGTGCGCCGATCAAAGCTTTCGACATCAAATTCCAATACTTATAAAGCGTAACAGGTTTGCTGGCAGCCATCTGGATGTAAAGTTCAAGGTGGTCTTGAAGGTTTTGGCCAACACCGGGTCGATCAACGACAACATCGATACCATGTTCTTTTAAATGCGCAGCGGGTCCAATTCCTGACAACATCAGTATTTTGGGCGAGTTGATCGACGACGCCGCAAGGATCACCTCGCGTTTCGCCGTGACCGTTTTTCCGCCTGAAAGGGCAACGCCCGTCGCACGACCATCCTCAATAACAACGCGCTCGACCAAACCATTGATCAACGTGCAATTCTCGTGCTTTAGAGCTGGGCGCAGATAAGCATTGGCTGCGGACCAACGACGGCCTTTATGAACAGTTTGTTCCATCGGGCCAAAGCCCTCTTGTTTCTGACCGTTATAATCGGCTGTCGCCTCATACCCCGCTTGTTTTCCGGCATCGACAAAGGCTTTGAACAATGGGTTGTCACGCGGCCCACGGGTGACGTGTAAGGGGCCATCATTGCCGCGCCATTCAGGATCGCCGCCATGCCCATTGTCGTCCCATGCTTCCATGCGTTTATAATAGGGCAATACATCTGCATAAGACCAACCATCCGCGCCGCTTTCAGCCCAGTGGTCAAAATCTTTGGCGTGTCCACGCACGTAAACCATGCCGTTTATCGACGATGATCCTCCAATCACCTTACCCCTTGGGCAGGCTAATTTGCGCCCCCCCAAATGCGGTTCAGGTTCGGATTCATATCCCCAATCATACATCTTCATGTTCATAGGGTAGGACAACGCCGCCGGCATTTGGATCAGTGGGCCTGCGTCAGTGCCACCGTGTTCAACGACCAAGACGGACTCTCCCGCTTCGGCCAATCGATATGCAATGGCACAGCCTGCGCTGCCCGCGCCGACGATAACATAATCAGCTTCGTAATTGGCCATTAGAACGGTGCCTCGACATCGCCCATACGTACATAGACTGATTTCAATTGGGTATAATAGTTGATCGCAGCCTTGGAGTTTTCACGGCCAACGCCCGAGGATTTTGATCCACCAAACGGTGCTTCAACTGGGGCATCATTGTAGGAGTTGATAAAGCATGTGCCTGCTTCAAAATTTGCTGCGACGCGGTGCGCACGGGTAAGATCTGCGGTGAATACGCCAGCGGCCAATCCAAATTCGGTATCATTGGCACGGGTCATCACGTCGTCTTCATCCTCAAAATCTAGGACTGCCATAACAGGGCCAAAGATTTCTTCACGCGCGATTACCATGTCGTCTTGGACATCGGCAAAGACGGTTGGTTCCAGATAAAATCCATCACGTTCAATGCGGTTGCCGCCGTAAACCAAACGCGCACCTTCAGCTTTGCCTTTTTCGATGTAGCCCATAACGATATTTAATTGGCGTTCGCTAACCATAGGGCCAAAATTTGTCTCTGGCACCTGCGGATCACCAATGACCGCCGTGGCAAGGCGTTCAGCTAGGCGCTTCAAAAATGCGTCCTTGATGTTCTTATGCACAAACACCCGTGTCCCGTTCGAACACACCTGACCAGATGAATAGAAGTTGCCCAAAATTGCACCACCCACGGCGTTTTCAATATCAGCGTCATCAAAAACGATCATCGGGGATTTGCCGCCCAATTCCATCGTGACATGTTTGATACCAGCTGCTGCAGCGGCGTATACTTTTTTACCCGTCGGGACAGACCCCGTTAGGGACACTTTGTCCACGCGATCATCAGCAACCAGCGCAGCACCTACATCGCCCAAACCTTGGATCACGTTGTAGATGCCTACGGGTAGCCCCGCTTCAACCAGAATTTCAGCTACCTTAAGCGCACAAAGTGGCGTCATTTCAGAGGGCTTAAACACCATCGAATTGCCGCAGGCCAACGCAGGTGCACCCTTCCAGCACGCGATCTGTGTCGGGTAGTTCCACGCGCCAATGCCGACGCAAACACCCAGCGCTTCGCGGCGGGTGTACACCCAGTCTTCACCCAATTGGATGTGTTCGCCTGTGATCGTCGCGGCCATTCCACCGAAATACTCCAGCGCATCGGCACCCGATGTGGCGTCAACTGCGATAGTTTCTTGATAGGGTTTGCCAGTGTCAAATGTTTCCAAAACGCTTAGATCATGGTTCCGCTCACGCATCATATCAGCGGCACGGCGCAGAATACGACCACGTTCAGTCCCGCTTGTCGCGGCCCACGCTGCTTGCGCCGATTTAGCCGCATCAAGCGCTTGTGCGATAATCGCGGGGGTTGCGGAATAAACCATCGCTATTTTTTTACCTGTTGCGGGATAGATCACGTCAATCGGTGTGCCAGCGGTGTCTTCGACGTATTGACCGTTGATAAAATGGCTGGCTGTTGGTTGTGTTGGATAGGTCATAGTGTCGTTCGCCTCCGGCGTATGAATGTCAGAACTAGGGTCGTACCGCGCCGCGGCAATCGGCGGCGCGGACAGTGTTTTCAATACCTTTTACTCAGCTGGCAAACGGTTCCCGTCAACGCCCGAAAGCGTATCCCGTTTGACCAGCAGCACGTAAAGCAAGCAGGCTACGTACATTCCAATGACCACGGTGCCTACCCATTGAATTTGCAACCATTGGGATTGGAACAACAACGTCAGCACGAACAGCAGAGCTGTGTTGCCACCGATGTAAACCGCCTTACCGAACCGCTCGACCGTGAGGCTAAGGTTGTCGGTATAAAGCCGGATCAACGAGTCAAACGAGTTGATTACAAAGGTGATGCCTACAATTGTCATGGCCCAGTTTGCAATTCCAGCCGTTGGGATGCTCTCAAGGTGGTAATAGTACAGCACTGTGAACCACATCCCCAATGGGATCGACGGAATCACCATGAGCGCTAGAAGCAACTGCCATGTGGTTAATCCGCCAATAAAACGGGACGTAAATTGTCCAATCATGATTGACCATGCAAACCACCAGAACAGGTAGAACTCATGGTAATCGGTCAGCGGTATGATGAACTTGTGAATATTGCTGAAGTAGCCCCCAATATTGCTGGCCGTCGATGCAAATTCACCCAGCCCCATCCCTGCGTTGGCCCACATAAACAGGATCAGCGCAAGAAACAGGAAGGTTGAGGCAACCGACAATACCTTGACGTATTTGATGTCTGTTGAGGACATCACTGCCACCAATATCACCAAGAAACAGATGACATAGAAGGCGGGAATAATCGTCTCTCCATCGCCTACCTCAGCGATGTAATAAGGCATATAGATCAGGAACAACGCCCCTGTGAACGCGCAGGTTGTGATGATCACAAGGTTGTTCAGCAATTTGACCACGGGGATCTTAAAAAACTGAACCCGTGGTTCGATGGCGCAAAAATAAAACGCTGTTAGGAAATAGAACGCCCAAATCAAAAAGCCCCAGAACCCGAATTCTAACGCCAGTGGGTTGGTAAACCCATAAGCAGGCTCGGTGGCGACATCAGCATACAGCGTATAATCAAACGCCAGTGGGAACATGATCAGGCCCACATCCAATCCAGACGTGAACAAGATTGCGATGAAGGTGAATAGGCTAACCGGCGTTGGCCCAGTCAACCTTAGATTCCACCATTTGATAGTGCAGAAGATCACCAACGCGAACGCCAGTAAAACTCCGAATGAGATGATCGTTGTCATCATGTTTGGTCCCTCTTTGGTGCCCGTTTTGGGCATTTTTTTGGCGCATTTGATCGACCGCCTAAGGCTGCACCAGCTTTTTCGTTAAAAGCGCCCTAAACGGTTACTGACAGCTATTCCCCTCGGGGGAACCTTGCGTCGCCTTCAACGTTATTAAGGTCCATGTGGTTGCGCATGTAGCGTTCAGACGCTTTTTGCAGCGGCTGATAATCCCACGGATAGTACCCGCCTTCCCGCAAGGCCTCGTAGACCACCCAACGCCGCGCTTGGCTTTGGCGCACATCAGCGTCGTACTTGTTCAGGTCCCAACGTGCTTCAGACTTGGCGCGCAGTTGATCAAGTGTCCCTTGATGGGCGGGCGCGTCCGCAAGGTTAGTTAACTCATGCGGATCAGCCTCAAGATCGAACAATTGATCGGGGTCCAGCTTGCACCGATTGTATTTCCACTTGCCGTAGCGCAGCGACACCATCGGCGCATATGACGCTTCGGCTGCGTACTCCATCGCGACAGGTTCTGTGCGTTCAACGCCCTGCCCCATTGGCTTTATGCTTTGGCCGGTTGTCCACGGCTCAACTTCGGACATATCCACGCCTGCAAGGTCGCAAAGCGTAGGGCAAACATCGATGTTGGACACTGGTGTTGTGATCAAACCTGCTTCCATATCTGGCGCACAGATCATCATTGGCACACGTGCTGATCCTTCAAAGAACGACATTTTGAACCAAAGGCCCCGTTCACCCAGCATGTCGCCGTGGTCTGACACGAACATGATAATCGCTTCTTGGCGCGTCGCTTCTAAAGCTTCCATCACTTCACCAATTTTGTCATCCAGATAGCTGATGTTGGCGAAATACGCGCGGCGGGACCGCTTGATATCATCTTCAGAAATATCAAAGCTGCGCCAATCGTTCGCGTCAAAGATGCGTTTAGAATGGGTATCGTGATCCTCGTATTTCATTGCAGGAACAGTGGGCAGCAGGTGCTCGCAATCCTCGTACAAATCCCAATATTTTTTGCGGGCCACGTAAGGGTCATGGGGATGGGTAAAGCTGACAGTCATGCACCACGGGCGGTCATCTTTGCCACGAGAGTAATCGTAAACCTTGCGGGTTGCATTATATGCCACCTCGTCATCGTATTCCATTTGGTTAGAGATTTCAGCGACACCGGACCCCGTGACCGACCCCATATTGTGATACCACCAATCGATCCGCTCGCCAGGCTTGCGGTAATCAGGCGTCCAGCCAAAATCAGCGGGATAAATGTCTGTTGTTAGGCGTTCCTCGAACCCGTGCATCTGGTCTGGGCCGACAAAATGCATCTTGCCAGACAGGCAGGTTTGATATCCCGCACGGCGCAAATGGTGGGCATAAGTCGGGATGGACGCGGTAAATTCCGCGGCGTTATCATACACGCCAGTCGCTGACGGCAACTGCCCCGACATAAATGCCGCCCGCGCAGGTGCGCACAAGGGTGACGCGGTATAGGCGTTTTGAAAGCGCGTAGAGCGGGCAGCCAGCTTTTTCAGGTTGGGCGCGTGCAACCAATCGGCAGGTCCATCAGGAAACAACGTTCCATTCAACTGATCGACCATAAAGATAAGGATGTTTGGTTTGGTCATTGGTCACTCGCAATCAAAAGTTGAAGAGTTTGAAGGGCGGCATTGCACGCCCCTTTAGGATCGCAGGCCTCAGACAAGGCCGCACGCAGATACAGCCCGTCAATTAGGGCGGCCAATCTCTGTGCATCCTGTTCTGGATGGCGGCTTAGCGGGCGCAAGGCATGTGTCAGGTTCGAATGCAGACGCCACTGGTACAGCCTTAACAACCGCTTCGTTTCGGGTTGCGTTTGGGCCTGCGCATAGAATGTCATCCACGCGCTGATGGTTGCTGGCGCGAAACATGACGGGGCAAAGCTGGATCGAATGATCGCACTGGCGCGGGCGTAAGGCGTGGTGGCTGACGCCAAGGCCTGCAATACCTCTGCCCTGTATTCCCGCAGGATATGGCGCATCGCAGCAAAGAATATTTGATCTTTACCACCAAAATAATGATGAGCAAGTGCGGTGGACATGCCTGCCCGTTTGGCAATTTGACCAACGGTGACATCTAGGCTTCTAGCCGCACCGATTTCCGCGATTGTTGCTTGCACCAACGCCGAGCGTCGGATTGGTTCCATCCCAACTTTAGGCATGTGCAATTCCCCTTAGTAGTTAATGGGACTAATAAACATCGCGTTATTGACTCGTCAATCAATAAAAACCAACTACACCTTGGTACTGTTGGTCGTTGGTGTAATCGGACGACGATTTAACACCGCTTCACGCCACGTGATGAAGCTGACAGAGGCAAGGATAAGGAGCCCGCCAAAGACCACCCAGATATCGACCGGTTCGCCAAAAACTAAGGCCCCTAGCAACACAGCCCAGACCAATTGCAAAAACGTCACGGGTTGGGTCACGGTGACAGGTGCCGCCGCAAAGGCGAGAGTCATCGCGTAATGGCCAGCCGTCGCAAAGCAGGCGACAATGAACAATAAACCGATGTCATTCATCGTTGGTGTGATCCACGTCATAAACGCAAAGGGTGCCAATCCGATTGTCACAAAAATCGATAGCATCGCAACAACCACTGTCGGTTTCACCTCATCTGCCATAATTTTCGCTGTGAGGTAGGACCCTGCAAAAACAACAGCGGTTACCATCATCGCCAGATGCCCTGTCGATATTTCACGAAATCCAGGACGCAGAATTATTGCGGCCCCAACAAGGGCAATGATCACAGCCGCAATGCGGCGCATGGCCAGACGTTCGCGCAAAAAGATGACGGCACCAATTGTAACAAAAACCGGAGATAGATAATTAATCGCCGTAACATCCGCGATTGGAATACGGGTCATCGCATAAAACCACAGCATAACACCAACAGAATGAAAAAGACCGCGCATCCCAAACAGTTTCCATTGGCGTGGTGTCAAATGCGCTTCGCGTACGTCTTTCAGCATCGGCAAAAGAAATACCAAGCCCAATAAATACCGCAAAAACGCTGACTCGGCGGGCGGCAAGCGTGTGCCCATGTGTTTGACGATGGCAGTTACACCAACAAAACATATGCCCGCGAAAAGCATCCAGAAGATGCCCGAGCGATGGCGTGAAGATGTGGATTGGATCATAGGTCCATCAACACCCAAAGTGGGGCGATCTACAAGGGATCAAGACAAAATTAGTTTAGCAGCAATGGCCCACATGGTTACGGCAATTAGCGCATCCAGCACCTGCCATGCCCGTGGGTTGGCAAAAAGGGGACGTAACAATCGCGCACCATACCCCAACATAAAGAAAAACGTCATGCTGGCCGTGACCGCGCCGAATCCGAATGCAACGCGATTGTCATATTGGGAAGAAATGGAACCAATCAACACAACTGTATCCAGATAGACATGCGGGTTTAGCAGTGACAGCGCGACCAACGTAAGGATCGCTGATGAAAGTGTTTGCTGGTCGTCCTCTGCAGCTTCAAGCGCGGAACCGCCACGCCACGCAGACACCGCATTGCGCCAGCCATACCAGATCAAAAACGCAGCGCCGCCAAAGCGCATGGCCGCTTCGAACCACGGTACAGCCTGCGCCAAAGCCCCAAAACCAGCGATGCCCGCAACAATTAAAACGGCATCAATCACACCGCAGATCAGGCAGATCCAGAATACATGCGCCTCGCGCAAGCCCTGACGCAAAACAAATGCATTCTGCGCACCAATCGCCAAAATCAGCGTAATGCTTAGGGCAAACCCTTGAACAAAGGTAATAAACATAAAATCTGTCCTAGATTCCTACGCCTGTTTGCTAACCCGACCAGACCAAAACCACAATCTCGACGAAAAATCAGTAAAACCACATTGATGTGATCAAAGGTCATTGGCTTCTGCGACTTTAGTTACCATATGGTCAAATAAGCCGTTAAAGGACGCCGACACATGTTAGATCAGACCAAGTCTTTGAAGTTTTCTGAGCACGATTTAGAGGTTATTGAAGAGGCTCTTTTTACCCAGGAAAAAATCCTTTCTGTGCAAAGTCGCGCCGGTGGCAACGGTGCCAAGACACGCCTGAACAAGTTGCAAGGCTTGTTGCAGCGCATCCGTCTTCAACGTGTTCACAGAACGGATCAAAAGTCAGGTCACCGCATCGGCCTTTGGGGACAGTTCACCCGTATGTTAAGTTGCTAGCCCTCCCAACAACAGGGTTCTTCACGAAAAACGCCGCCCCTTTAAAAAGGGCGGCGTTTTCTATTTCATACTGGAAATCGAAGGTGTTACAGTTGTTCCATCACTTCATCGCTTGCTTCAAAATTGGTTGTGACGCGCTGAACGTCATCATCATCTTCAAGCGCATCGATCAGGCGCATCAGTTTTTCCATCGCCTCTAAATCCATCTCGGTTGTGATGGTGGGTCTCCAAATCAACTTTGTTGAATCGGATTCACCCAAATCAGCTTCGAGGGCGTTTGATACATCATTCAAATCGGTATCGGCACACCAGATCACGTGATCTTCTTCTGAGCTTTCAACGTCTTCGGCACCCGCCTCGATTGCGGCCATCATCACCGTATCAGCATCGCCAACGCTCAAAGGATAGGTCACAGCACCTTTGCGGTCGAACATGAACCCAACGCTGCCAGTCTCCCCCAGATTACCACCACATTTGGTGAAGGTTGAGCGCACAGTTGATGCTGTACGGTTCCGGTTGTCGGTCATCGCTTCGACAATCACAGCCACACCATTGGGGCCATAACCTTCATAACGGATTTCTTCGTAATCTTCGCCTTCGCCCACTTGGGATTTCTTGATCGCGCGATCAATAACCTCTTTAGGGACAGAACTTGATTTGGCTTCTTTAACCGCCATGCGCAGACGCGGATTTTTATCCGGATCAGGATCGCCCATTTTGGCGGCAACAGTGATCTCTTTCGCCATCTTGGAAAACAGCTTAGCGCGCAGTTTGTCCTGACGCCCTTTGCGGTGTTGAATATTAGCCCATTTTGAGTGGCCTGCCATCGGAGCCTCCAGCGTTATTTACAGAATTATCTTTGGGAAATACTATAGTTCACCCGACGGCCATAGGGCAAGCCCGCAGGTCCAATCACATTTTGGTTTAAAGTGTATTACGTCCAAATATGCGCAGTCTTTCTTCACCGTTCGCTAGCGATTTTTTAACTAAGTAAGCTAAGTACGAAACCAATTAGCGACAGCACGATTTCCATACCCCAATTCTGAATTGTTCAAGCAATGTGAGCGTTTAGAGTTATAGGCCATCCTGCCAATAATATGTGAATATGCGAGGCTCTGCCTCGCGCTCCGGAATACTTACGGCCAAAAGAAACTATAAGAATTAAAATTCTCTTGACCAGAAACACTCAGGGAACACGCTTGTATACGAGGGCAGAGCCCCGGTGTTTTATCAAACCGACAGACAGCTTAAAAATGGTACTGGCCCCCATCTAACCCACCGCCTAATGTGCCCAAATGAGCACAGATCAAATCATCCTATTCTCTCTTTTTGGCGCCGTCTTCGGTTTGTTACTTTGGGGCCGGTTGCGTTACGATATCGTCGCTTTCTCGGCCTTGATGGTTGGTGTTGTCCTTGGTGTTGTCCCACAAAAAGACGCATTTTCCGGCTTTGGCCATCCAGCGACATTGGTTGTCGCATTGGTCCTTGTGGTTTCCGCGGGTTTGGTGCGTTCTGGTGCAGTCTTCTTGATCACCCGCACACTCGTCGATGCAAGCCGCTCGCTTGGCGCGCACATCACGCTGATGGGTGCAATTGGCGGAGTGCTATCCGCATTCATGAACAACGTCGCAGCCCTTGCCTTGTTGATGCCGGTGGACGTGCAAACCGCACGCAAGGCGGGTCGCAACCCTGGGCTTTCGCTGATGCCACTTAGCTTTGCTACCATCCTTGGTGGGATGGTCACGTTGATCGGGACGCCGCCAAATATTATCATCGCAGCGATCCGCGAAGAAAGCCTTGGCGCGCCGTTCAAGATGTTTGATTTCGCCCCTGTTGGGGGGATCGCAGCCATCGCTGGTTTGACTTTTGTTGCCCTTGTTGGTTGGCGTTTGATACCCCCGCGTGACGACGAAGGATCAGCGTCCGAAGAGCTTGCCCAATACATCGCCGAGCTAACGGTTCCCGAAGGCTGCAAGCAAATTGGCAAACGCCTTTCGGAACTTGAGGACGAAGCAGAAAAAACAGATGTCGCAATCCTTGGTCTGATCCGCGATGGCAACCGCCGCTACGGTCAGGCGCGCAACACAGCCCTGAAGGCAGGTGATGCACTGGTCCTTGAAGCCACCCCAGATGCGTTGGACGAATTTAGAGCCGCCCTGAATTTGGCGTTGTCCGACGTTGAACGCACCGAGCAGTTGCATGCTGCAGGCGAAGGGGTCGAGGTGATTGAGGTGGTTGTAACAGAGAACAGCCGTTTGGTTGGACGCACAGCGCAAATAGTTGGGCTTGCTTGGCGTCGCAGCACTGTTTTGATGGGCATCTCACGCGGTGGCAAACGCATTTCAAACCAAGTGCGCAAAACCCCCATTTTGGCGGGTGACATTCTATTGCTGTTGGTCCCGCGTGACAAAGGCAGCGACGTCACAGAATGGCTTGGCTGCCTGGCCCTTGCTGATCGTGGACTGGCCGTCACCGAGAACAGCAAAGTATGGCTCGCCATTGGGATGTTTGCCGGGGCCGTGATAGCCGCCAGCCTTGGCTTGATCTATCTTCCTGTTGCTTTGGGCCTTGTTGTCATTGCCTATGTTTTGACCCGTATTGTGCCCTTGTCCGAACTTTATACCCACATTGAATGGCCCGTTATTGTGTTGTTGGGGTCCATGATCCCACTGGGCGCAGCACTTGAGACCTCAGGTGGTACTGAGCTGATTTCAGGCGCTTTGCTTGGATGGACTGCGGGTATGCCAGCGTGGGCTGTATTGACGATCCTGATGATTGTCACGATGACCCTGTCTGATGTTTTGAACAATACCGCGACAACGATTGTGGCAGCCCCTGTTGCAATCCAGATGGCGCAAACTTTAGGTGTGTCCCCTGATCCGTTTTTGATGGCTGTTGCAGTGGCAGCATCGTCGGCGTTCCTGACCCCGATTGGCCACAAAAATAATACGCTGATCCTTGGGCCCGGTGGCTATTCCTTTGGGGATTACTGGCGCATGGGTCTGCCGCTAGAGATCATAGTCGTTGCTGTTTCGATCCCCGCAATCCTTATGTTTTGGCCGCTTTAAGAAGCACCTTATGCTTGCTTAAATACCTACGCCCCGTCTAGATTGAAAATTAGTGAAGGTGACGGAACCTTTAAACTTATCCCTTGTGGTATAGTCGAATTTTGCCGCCCCATCTTTCGTGATTTGGTGTCGCAGAACATAAGGAAATCGTTATGGATCAAGCAGATGCAATCATTGTTGGAGGCGGCCTTGCGGGTCTAACAGCCGCTGCGGAATTGGCGGATCTCGGAAAATCAGTCATCATTTTGGATCAAGAGCCGCGCAGTTTCTTAGGCGGTCAGGCCTTTTGGTCGTTGGGCGGGTTGTTCATGGTCGATACACCCGAACAACGGCGCATGGGGATCAAAGACAGCCCCGAACTTGCGATGCGCGACTGGATGGGGTCAGCCCAGTTTGATCGCCCCGAAGATGCAATGCCGCGCAAATGGGCCGAAGCGTATTTAGACTTTGCGGCAGGGGATATGCGGCCATGGTTACACGAGATGGGACTGCGGTGGTTTCCTATCGTGGGATGGGCTGAACGCGGTGGGTCATACGCGGACGGACACGGCAATTCGGCTCCACGGTTTCACCTAACTTGGGGTACTGGCGAGGGCATCATCAAACACTTTGTACGCCGCTGTTTGGAACATGAAAAGACAGGTCTGATTACATTCAAATTCCGCCATCAGGCCGACCGGATCGAGATGGAAAATGGGGCTGCCAAGGGTGTTTCCGGTACGGTTCTGGTAGAAGACAATTCCTTGCGTGGCCAAAAAACAAACCGCGACGTCGCGGACGAATTTAGCCTGCGTTCCCAATCCGTTATCGTCACGTCCGGCGGCATTGGTGGCAACTTCGAAATGGTACGCAAGGCCTGGCCAACCGACCGTTTGGGCCCTGCCCCAAAGGAGATGATCGCAGGTGTTCCTGCCCACGTAGATGGACGCATGATCGCCATTTCTGAAGCGGCGGGTGGCCACGTGATTAACGGCGACAGAATGTGGCACTATACCGAGGGCGTAAAGAACTGGGATCCGATCTGGCCCGCGCACGGTATTCGCATTTTGCCAGGCCCATCATCCATGTGGTTCGATGCTGTCGGCAATCGGTTTGCCCCCCCGAATTTACCCGGGTTTGACAGCATGTCGACACTGCGCGAAATTTTGGCCACAGGCTATGATTACAGCTGGTTTGTTTTGTCCCAGAAGATCATCGAAAAGGAGTTTGCGCTTTCGGGATCGGAGCAGAATCCAGACCTCACATCCGGCAAATGGCTTGAGGTGATCAAGGCGCGTTTATTGTCTGGTGGCGGTGCCCCCAAACCAGTCCAAGCGTTTATGGATAAGGGCGAAAATTTCGTTGTGGCCCAAACGCTTGAAGAGTTGGTCTCGGGTATGAACAGGGTTGGCGACGGTGACCTGATTAAGATCGAGAAACTGCGCGACCAGATTGAATCTCGTGACGCGCAGATGGACAATAACTTCACCAAAGACGCCCAAGTTATGGCGATCCACGCCGCCCGAAATTACAAAGGGGATCGCCTGGTCCGCACGGCAAAACCGCACAAGATTTTGGACCCAAAAAACGGGCCATTGATTGCGGTTAAACTGAACATTCTAACCCGTAAAACACTGGGTGGTTTGCACACGGACTTGGACAGCCGCATGATCGGTGCGGACGGCGAAATCGTCCAAGGTTTGTTTGCCGCGGGCGAAGTCGCGGGCTTTGGAGGTGGCGGATATCATGGGTACAATGCGCTGGAAGGAACATTTCTTGGCGGATGCATTTTCTCTGGTCGAAATGCAGGGCGATCCAAATCGATTGCTTAAGATCGAACGCTGGAGTTAATGCATCGTGCGCTGCCCGATTTGACCAAAAGTGTACAGTTTCAGGTCCAGATTGTACAAAAAGCCCAGCCGAAACTTTGGGCTTTTGACGTCAATATGAGGGTTTGTACAATTAACAGGTTCAATATCTACAAATAGCTTGGCGAAACGGCGTTCACACCTTGTTCACAAACGCCGCGCATCAACGATTGCACAATGACCATTAACGCCTTGTTTACTTCTGGGCTTTGGCCGCAGCTTTTTCTGCGTCTCTGACTTTCTCAGCCGCCTTCACAACTTCTTTTTCTTCTTTGGTCATTTTGTTGCCCCAGCTGTTATTGCTGATGCCCAAATCACTTGGCATGGGTTTGGTTTTGCCAACGCTAACCTTGCCCCCTTTTTCGAGAAATTCTTTTATCAGGTCTTCGTCGGTTGTTGGTTTGATGATCTGTTTCATGGTGCCGGACCTCTTTCAATAACGGAAGGTAACATTTCTTTAATCTTAGGGGACTATCGGTAAGACCTACAAGGGCCAAAGGAAGGGAATAACCGCAGATGCAAGAACACCGATACTTAAGTTTAGTGGAATACCCACACGCATAAAGTCGGTGAATTTATATCCACCAGGACCATAGACCAACATATTGGTTTGATACCCAATGGGCGTGGCAAAGCTGGCGGAGGCTGCAACCATAACAGCAACAACCAACGGCCGTGGATCAATGCCCAATGCTGTGGCCAATCCGATGGCGATGGGCGTGACAACAACTGCAACAGCGTTGTTGCTGACCAGTTCGGTCAGAACCGACGTCAAGAGATAGATCGCCCAAATGATCAAGAAGGGTGGCATATTGCCCAGCGCAGGCGCGATGGCATTCACGATCAACGCAACAGCGCCTGATGCTTCAAGGGCTGCACCAATGGCGAGCATTGAAAAGATAAGCGCAAGCAGGCGGCCATCGACAAAAGAAAACGCCTCCTCCGCATCGATGCAGCGGGTGATAAGCACCAGCGCAACAGCCAGAATGGAAAGTAAAAAAATGGGCGCAATGCCAAAGGCTGCAAGCGTCACAATCCCAAGCAAGGCAACAAGGACGATTGGAGCGTGGCTGCGTCGAAAGGCACGTGCTGATGGCTTGGATACATCTAACATCTCCATCTCGACCGAGAGACGTTGAATATCGGCAGGCGCACCTTCAAGAAGCAAGGTGTCCCCAACTTTGACAATCAGGTCGTCCAGTTGGCGGCCAATGTTTTGGTTTCGACGATGCACTGCCAAAGGATAGACCGCGAACCGACGGCGCAAACGCAGTGATCCAAGCGAACGGCCAATCATCTTACAACCGGGCGTAATCAACGCTTCGACAGTGGTGGTTTCAACGGCAGACACTTGGTCCACACGTTTCAATTCTTTGTTGCGCTGAAGTGATAGCAGTTCCGTAATTTGGGTCCGAAGAACAACACGGTCCCCCACGGCCAGTTCGACACCTTGCAGATTGCGCCGCAGCGATAGATCCCCGCGCACAACATCAATAAGACGCACACCCTCGCGTTTGAACAATTGTACGCCAGTAACTTCGCGCCCGATTAGGTTGGATTCAGGTGGTATAACCGCTTCGGTAAAGAACTTCATACGTGTGCGATCAGACAGTAGGTCTGCCATGCTTTCACGATCAGGCAACAGCGCAGGTGCGATAAACCGCAGATAAATCATGCCCCAAATGACAAGGATAATACCCAGTGGCGTCACCTCGAAAATGGTAAATGCTTCCATCCCTTGGGCGCGTGCCACCCCATCAACCAGCAGGTTGGTCGAGGTCCCGATCAATGTCAGTGTGCCACCAAGGATCGCGGCGTAGCTTAGCGGGATCAACATTTTCGAAGACGCAACGCCCATCGTTTTCGCCAGCTGGATAAACACAGGGATCATCACAACCACAACAGGTGTGTTGGACACAATTGCAGAGGACAGCACGACAAAGGTCATCAACATGACAATCGCCAACGCAGGATTGGTTTGCGCGATGCGGTCCGCCTGTCCAGTAAACGCTTCTAACGCCCCCGTTCTGACCAGCGCCCCCATGATGATAAACATAGCTGCAATGGTCCAAGGTGCGGGGTTGGACAGGACGTTTAACGCATCCTCGTAGGGCAACAACCCCAGCCCAAGCATCAGTGCGGCGCCCGTAATGGCGACAACTTCTGTAGGAAAGGTTTCGCGCAAGAACATGATGAACATGATCACGACCACTGCGAGGGTCAGGATTGCGCTGCCAGTTTGCGAAAATTCAAAGAATGCCATTGGCTTGCCTTTGGTTAATTTGGGCCACTTTGCTCAATTGCTGGGAGGGGCGCAACCGCTTCGCGGCTTGCGGGTTGCCGACGTGGTTGCACCAAATACATACCACCAAGCATAATTGCCAAGGCCAGCCATATTTGAGGGGAATATGTCTCGGATAATATAAGCCGCGCCCAAAACACACCGCAGATTGTTACGATGTAACTGACCTGTACGGCAAAGACCGATCCCGCCCGTCCCACCAGCCAAACATATCCTGTGTAGACGACGACATGGATCAAGGATCCTGCGATATGCGCATAATCTGGGGCCCCGTAGGGCGGCATGGGATTAATCCACTGTCCTGTCAGCACGGCCAACGGCAAAGACAGGATCATACCAACGACGGATGCACCGAACAGCGCCTGGATCGGATCCATCCCTGCGGTGCCCCATCTGGCGACATAATTCCCCTCAATCGCATAACATGCGCCACCGATGAGCGCGATCAGAACCCAAAAAGTTGATGCGGCTTGGGGCAGGCTGGCGGAGGGCAGCACGATTATAGATACCCCAATGAAACCCAACATTAACCCACCCAAACGGCGTAATTCAAATTTGTCGTTCCCCAGCATAATCGCAATCGGGAAGGCAAAAATCGGCACCATTGAAAGCAGGATCGACAAGATGCCAGAGGGCAAGTGTACAGCGGCCTGATAAGTTGCGGAGTTCGGGATCACGGTGCCAATAAGGGCGATGATCAGGTAGACCCGCAGTTGCGCGATGCCCAGCGGTACGCGTTTACCCCACAAAAGGCAGACCACGCCCATAAGGGCCGCTCCAATTGCCGCCTGCCAAAAAATCAGCCCAAAAGGTTGATAGCCCTCGCTGACAGCCACTTTTGACATGGGTTGGGTAAAACCCCAGCCCGCCCCCAAGACCAGCAGGAACAGACCGTAGCCCAAAAGCTGTCTTGTGCCCATTTAGCCCATTGGCCCAGATTGCGAAAGCAACCCGCCTTGGCGCACCATCTCGATGCGTTTGGCTTTGCCCGTTTGATCATCCGTTTCGATGTAGACACCGGACAGCGTTGCATCGCCGTTTGCTGGTGTGAACCGTTCCTTGGGCATCCCAGTGATAAAGCGGCGCAGGGGTTCGTTTTTGTCCATGCCGATCACAGAATTATAATCACCACACATGCCGCCATCCGTCAGATAAGCGGTGCCTTTTGGCAAGATCATCGCGTCACTGGTGGGAACGTGGGTGTGGGTGCCAACAACAAGGCTAGCGCGCCCATCACACCAATGGCCCATCGCCATCTTCTCGGATGTGGCTTCGCAATGGAAATCGACGATGATTGCGTCGGCTTGACCACCCAGTGGGTGTGTCTTGAATATAGGTTCCACAGCGGAAAACGGATCATCGAAGGGGCGCTTCATAAACACCTGACCCAGCGCCTGCATCACCAAAACCTTGCGGCCATTGTTGGCTGTGAACAGACGTGCGCCTTTGCCGGGTGAGGCTTTGGAAAAGTTCAGGGGCCGAATGATGCGCGGTTCATGTTCGATGAATTGCAGCATGTCTTTTTGATCAAACGAGTGGTCGCCCAGCGTGACGCAATCGGCACCAGCCTCAAGGATCGTCTTGGCGTGTGCGCCAGACAGACCCATACCACCCGTCGCATTTTCGCCATTCACAACGACAAAATCTAACTTCCATTCTTCACGCAAGCGCGGCAAATTTTCAGAAATGGCGCGGCGCCCAGCGCGGCCCATCACATCCCCAAGGAACAATATTTTCATGGTGTTTTCCCTATGCCGCTTAAGCGGTTTGGGCAAGAGGCTTGTCGTTGTAACGTTTAGGCAGTGCTGAATGTCGGCCTCGATCACATACACAGTCTTTTTATCGTGCGGCCAAAACTCGCTTCCAACGGCGACCAGACACAATACATGCAGAAAGTGCTCCCGTCACAATGGGTAGCGATGTCTGGATTGGCCAGGATGTGAGGATACGCAGCGGTGTGCACATTGCAACAGGTGCTATTGTGGCCGCCGGATCGATCGTTACACGTGACGTAGAACCTTATGCAATTGTGGGTGGTGTCCCAGCAAAAGTTATTAGATATCGATTTGAACCTGATTTGATCAAAAAGCTATTGGCATCCGAATGGTGGCAATTTTCTCCTAAAGATTTGCTGCCATATCGAACGGAGAACCCGGAACAGTTTTTGGATCAATTTTCTGATGCCAAAGACACGCTAACACCCCTTAATTTGATCCGATTAAACCCGCGCCAGCATATCAGACGAAAGTAGGGCTGTTTCGTTGGCTGCACCATAAACTTGGCGATCTAACGTGTGGCAGATTGCCATATTCGTCCTGAACCTAAGGTAAAGATGGCGCGCAACAAAGGATTGAGGTAAAAATGCGCCTGGTCATAGCTTCCATACTGCCCACATTGGCTACGGACGGCATCTGGGTTTGACGTGATAGTTGATTGATAAATTCTTTACACTAAAAAGCGTTCAGAGCCATTTTGGGTCACCCGTGTTTGGGGGTGATCACACCCGCCTCAGTCACGATCATATCCAAGGGTTGATCCGTGGCTTCCAAAGGCAAACCATCTGCCTCTTGCCCGGCAAACGCAAATCCGATTGCAAGCGTGGCGCGCTTTGAGCGCAGCAGTTCAAGCGTCCTGTCATAGAACCCGCCGCCGTACCCCAAACGCCCACCGTTTTTGTCAAACGCTACCAACGGTAAAATAACAATTTCTGGTTCAAAAAAATCATCTATCTCAGGGATTTTCACCCCAAAGGGTCCGGCTTTCATAACTGCGTCTGGTTCCCATCTTGAGAACAACAAAGGTTGTCCCGCCTTTACAATAACGGGAACACCAACTGAACCATAGGCCGCGGCTTCGGCCATTGCAGGCAATGGGTCAATTTCTGTTCGGATTGGCATATAGGCTGACATTGGCACGCCGCGGTATCCCGCAAGCAACGCCGAAAGATGCCCAGCAACGCCACCACTTTGCCCTTCAAACGCCAGTTTGCGTCGCGCAAATCCAGCTTTTCGTGCGGCGGCTTTGATGTCGCTAAGATCAGTCATAATAAAATAAGTGCTGCCAAGCCAAGGAAGGTAAAGAAGCCAACGATATCGGTAACTGTGGTCACAAAAGCCCCTGATGCAAGTGCGGGGTCGACGCCCCAACGTTCCAGCAACACAGGGATCACGGTCCCTGCAAAGCCTGCAACCACCATATTCACCACCATCGCCGCTGCGATAACAAAGCCCAACATTGGCGATCCAAACCAGATGATCCCGACAACCGCCATCGCGATGGCAAAGATAATGCCATTCACAAACCCCACCAAAACCTCGCGCCGGATCACCCGCCAGACGTTTGCACCGGTCAAATCTTTGGTTGCGATGGCCCGCACTGCCACGGTCAGCGATTGCGTGCCCGCATTGCCGCCCATCGAGGCAACAATTGGCATCAAGACAGCCAGTGCCACGATTTGTGTGATCGCCATTTCAAATTGCGCAATCACCATCGATGCGGCAATTGACGTCACCAAATTGACGGCCAACCACGGCATCCGCCGCTTGGTCGTGTCCATGACACGGTCAGATAGCGATCCCTCGCCCACACCCGCAAGGCGCATGATATCTTCTTCGTGTTCTTCATCCAGCACAGCCATCGCGTCATCGATCGTGATCATACCAATCAACCGTCCTTCACCGTCGACAACGGGCGCAGAAATCAGGTGGTATTGATTGAACGCATAAGCCACATCGCCCTCATCCTGATCGACGGGGATGATCTGAAACACGTCCTCAACAATGGTGCTTAAAAGGACCTCGCGTTTCGAGCTCATGATTTTCCCAAGGGTCACATTGCCAAGGGGATGTAGGCGTGGGTCGACAAGCACAAGGTGGTAAAATTGATCTGGCAACGTTTCACATTCAGAGCCACGCAGATAATCAATCGCCTGGCCAACGGTCCAATGCTCCGGGGCCATCACAACCTCGCGCTGCATCAAACGACCAGCCGAAAACTCAGGATAGCTTAGCGCTTGCTCGACGGCCGCACGGTCGGTGTCCTCAAGGTTCTTCAGAATGGCCTCTTGTTGCGGCCCTCCCAAATCTTCGATCAGATCGACAACGTCATCGCTGTCCAAATCGCGCACCGCTTCAGCCAATACTTGAGGTGTCAAAACCCCAATCACCTCTTCGCGGATGCTTTCGTCCAGCTCCGACAGGATTTCCCCAACAAATTCGCGGTCATAAAGGCGGATCAGGCGAGAGCGTTCAAAGGCGCTGATTTGTTCCAAAAGGTCGGCGATATCAGCCGCGTGCAGCGGCTCCATCAGCTCGGACAGCTTGGCCTTGTCCTCAATATCCACAGCATACAGGATTGCACTGATGTTTTTACGGCTTAGCAAATAGGCTTCGTCTTCACGCGCACTATCTTGCCCTTCGGCGGATATTTCTGTGTTTTCTGTCATATTGGGCGGACCATAGGCGGGGGGCAAAGCGCTGACAATGGGACCTGCACGTTAAATCTTATTTACCCCGCGCATGGGTCGTATTAAGTATGGGAAATGACAGATTTAACATTACTTTGCGGTCAGGTACTGACCTTTTCCGGCGATCCCTTTGTAACATCGTGGCAAGACGCCGTGCATGTGGACAGCGCTGGTGGCGTATTGATCCGTGGTGGGTTGATCGAAGCGGTTGGGGATGCGTCTGATTTGCGCAAGGCGCACCCGTCCGCAAAGATCGTCGAATACGGCGACAAATTAATCCTACCCGGATTTGTCGACGCCCACGTGCATTATCCTCAGACAGGTATCATCGCCAGTTGGGGTAAACGTTTGATCGATTGGCTGAACACCTACACCTTCCCAGAAGAAATGTTGTTCGGCGATCCGGCCTATGCCGCCGATGTGGCGGGGCGCTATCTGGATTTGACGCTAGCAAACGGGACCACAACGGTGTGCTCCTACGCCACCATTCATCCAACAAGCGTCGATGCTATATTCGAGGCTGCAGCTTTGCGTGGCCAACGTGTGGTCGCGGGCAAAACGTGTATGGACCGTAACGCGCCAGACGGGCTGCGCGACACGGCGCAATCGGCCTATGACGACAGCAAAGCGCTGTTGGAAAAATGGCACGGCAAGGGCCGCGCACAGTATGCGATTACACCGCGATTTTCACCAACGTCTACTGTTGAACAGCTTGAAGCACTGGGCGCACTTTGGGCAGAGCACCCCGAAGCCTTGATGCAAACCCACCTGAGCGAACAGGTGGACGAAATTGCCTGGGTCAAAGACATCTATCCAAATGCACGTGATTATCTGGACACATATGAAATGCACGGCCTGTTAGGCAAACGGGGCGTATACGGTCACTCAATCCATATGGAACCGCGCGAAATGGACCGTTTGGCCGAAGTTGGTGGCGCGGTGGTGCACTGTCCAACCTCAAATACATTTATCGGGTCGGGCTTGTTTGATCTGGCGGCGATGAAGGCGCGCACCATCCCCGTCGGGTTGGCCACAGACACAGGCGGCGGATCTTCGTTTTCGATGTTGCGCACGATGGCGGCTGCCTACGAGGTTGCACAATTGCGCGGCGTTGCGGTGCATGCCAGCCAACTTTTGTGGCTTGCGACAGCTGGATCAGCGCACAGTCTGCATTTACAAGATCATATTGGATCACTCAAAGCAGGAAATGACGCGGATATCTGCGTGCTTGATTTGGCCTCAACACCCGCAATCGCGTACCGCACATCACGGGCCACCGACATTTGGGAGGCGGTATTCCCAACAATTATGATGGGGGATGACCGTGCCATCGCCGATGTTTGGGTGAACGGTATACAAGTCGCACCCGCTACCTGATTTCTTTTAGCCAAAAATATTCTGGGGTTTGGGGTAAAGCCCCAAGTAAGGTGCGCGTTTCGTGCACCAATCAACAAGGTGCCGCCAAAACCATAACCCACGTATTGCCAGCCCCACGGGCCAAACCAAATTCACGCGCCTTTTTGTGGATTATGTTTTTATAATGACCCTTGGACGATCTCCACCCTGCCATCACCTGTTCAAGACTGCGTTGGCCTTGCGCAATGTTTTCAGCAACAAAACACCACTTATAGCCTTGGGCCGTTGTGCGACTGCCGACGGTCGATCCATTCGCACCCGTATGGCTAAAGTAGCCTTTACTGGCCATCTCGTCTGCATGGGCCTTCGCAACACCTTCAAGCTGTGTGGAATATCGGACAGGCTTGCGTCGTTTGTCTTTGCGTATATCGTTGATAATCTGCGTGGCAACAGGGTCCACAAAAACAGGTGCCGCGACAGAAAACATGAGTGTTAAAACGATGAGAATAAATTTTATAATGTGTCCCTTAACGTATGTGCCAGCTGGTTTTGTTTGGCGATCACAGACGACAAATCTATTGTCGTGATCTGCCCGTCGCGCACGATCTGGCGGCCCTCGACCAGCAAATGCCGCACCTTGGTTGGGCCTGCCAACAACAAGGCTGCGGGGTCCCACGACCCAGCGCTTTCGATCCCGCTTGTATCCCAAATCGCGACGTCCGCGCGGCATCCAACTTGCAAGCGTCCACATTCGGGTCGGCCCAACACATCCGCGCCGCCGCGTGTTGCGATCTCAAGTGCCAAACGTGCGCTCACCGCATCCGCGCCATTTGCCACCCTTTGCAACAGCATTGCTTGGCGAGCTTCTGCGATCAGATTGCCAACGTCATTGCTGGCAGACCCGTCCACCCCAAGCCCCACAGGAACACCTGCGTCATACATTTTGCGAACAGGTGCGATGCCACTGCCAAGTCGGCAATTGGAACAAGGGCAATGGGCGACACCTGTTTTGGTGCTGGCAAACAGTGCAATTTCCTCGGCGTTCAGTTTGACACAATGGGCATGCCAAACGTCCGGGCCAGTCCATCCAAGGTCTTGCGCATATTGTCCGGGTCGTTTGCCAAATTTCTCTAGACTGTAGGCAATGTCTTCTTCGTTTTCAGCCAGATGGGTGTGCATCATCACACCTTTGTCACGGGCCAAAATTGCGGCATCTCGCATCAATTCGGTGCTGACTGAAAATGGGGAACACGGTGCCACACCAACGCGACACATCGAAGCTAGGGACGGATCGTGGAACCCGTCGATCACCCGAATACAATCTTCTAAAATTGCCGCTTCATCTTCTACCAAACTGTCGGGTGGCAGACCGCCGTCACTTTCCCCAATGCTCATCGCGCCGCGTGTGGGTTGGAAACGCATGCCCAATTCGGCGGCGGCGTGGATTGTATCCTCAAGCCGTGATCCATTGGGGTACAAATACAGGTGGTCTGAACTAAGCGTGCAGCCAGACAGTGCCAATTCCGCCAGCCCAACCTGGGCAGAGACGAACATGTGATCCGGTGTAAAGCGTGACCAGATTGGGTACAGCGTTTGTAACCAGCCAAACAACAAAGCGTCTTGCCCACCGGGAACGGCCTTTGTGAGCGATTGATACAGATGGTGATGCGTGTTGACCAAACCGGGTGTCACGACACAACCCTGCGCATCAATCACCTCGCCAGTGCTAACCAGCCCATGCCCAACTTCAGCAATCTGGCCGTTTCGGATCAACACATCTGCCCCGCTTAACTCGCGCCGCGTATCGTCCATCGTCAGGATCGTATCTGCGTTTTTGATCAAAACTTCGGTCATGGGAAGTCTTTCAAAATGGCCAGTGCTTCGGCGTGAATTTCTGCGTTCGCAGCGGCAAGGGCACGGCCACCGTTGTGGGCAGGTCCGCCCGTCCAATCGGTTACAATGCCGCCTGCCCCGTGGATCAATCCGATGGGGCCTTGGATGTCGTATGAATTCAAACCTGCCTCGATCACCAAATCAATTTGGCCAGCGGCAAGCAGGGCGTAGGCGTAACAATCCATCCCATAGCGGGTCAAAAGCGCCTGTTTGGAGACCGCTTCAAAACCAGCACGATCTTGCAATGTCCCCACTTCTGGAAAGGTTGTGAAAACGGTCGCTTCAGCCAGTGGCCGTTTGGCCCCTGTCTGGATTGGGCCAGCGCCGTGTGGCCCTTTAAAGTTAGCGCCTTCTGGTGTGCCTACGAACCGTTCGCCTATATAAGGCTGATCAATTATGCCAATTTTTGGGCCGGTTTCATCCCCCACAGCAATCAAGACGCCCCATGTTGGGGTACCGGATACAAACCCCCTCGTGCCATCAATCGGGTCAAGAACCCATGTCAGTCCACTGGTTCCAGATTTGGGGCCAAATTCTTCGCCTAAAATCGCATCGTCGGGTCGCAATTTGGCCAGAACATCGCGCATGGCCTGTTCCGCCGCCTTGTCCGCAATGGTGACCGGATCAAATCCAGTTTTCAGTTTATTTTCAGCCTTTAGACCCGTGGTGCGGAAATGCGGCAGGATCGCAATCCGCGCGGCATCAGCCAAGGCGTGCGCCACATCAACTAGCGCGTCGTGATCGGTAGGTGTATATGTCATAAAAAAAGGGGTGCCAGTTCGCATCCCAAATTGCAATCATTCTCGGCAGGCTTCACCTCGAAGATGGGAATTATCCCACCTGTCGTCTTAAGCCACATCACTTAAAACGCGGGCCAATTCGAACAATCTACGGCGCTGATGTTCAGGGATCGCGTAATAGGAACGAACCAAGTCCATTGCCTCTTTATCATTCAAAAGGTCTGCTGGGGCCTTGGTCGCGCCGTCCTGACTGTTGTCATTTGTGCGGTCATCAATGCCTTCCATGCCCTCAAAGAAATGGGCTGCAGGCACTTCCAGTGCCTCGGAAATATCCCAAAGCCGAGAGGCACTGACGCGGTTAGCACCTGTTTCGTATTTCTGGATCTGCTGAAATTTAACCCCGACCAATTCAGCCAGTTTTTGTTGGGTCATTCCAATAAGCCATCGCCTTTGACGCAGCTTCTGACCCACGTGAATGTCAACCTTATGTGGCATGCCGTTTCCTAACATTTTTCGCTCTCAACATTCGGTCAATTTAGCGCACAACTTGCGATTCAACATATTCAAAACGAAACTGAGTGAGCTTGTAATTTAATATCTCAAATATGAGCTACATTGGTTCAAAAATCAACAAAAGACGCCCCAATAACGCGAGAAACCGCCAGTTTGGCACATCTTTTCCGTTTGTTCAGCAAATTTTCCGCTGATGCTTTTCAAGCTTCATAGGTCCGCTGATGCATTTCACGTTTGATCGGGGGAGGGTATTGATGAAGCCTGAGTTGATTCCGGCTAAATATATTTAAATATCAACCACTTATAATATATAAATGGATTCTTACGTGGTGAAATGCCCTCGGGCACGGCTTGTCCAAAGTTAAAGACAAGACAACTCAAGACCGCAGCATCGTTTACGGTTTGGAAACAGTTTACATCCTACACTAAGCGAAGTTTTGCCTGCTCTACCCTCCGAATGCACGGCGCAAAAGATCAGCAAGTGAGTCGTGGACAACGTTCTTTGCCCCGCCTGCCCCGTAAAGATTTACCTGTTGCGCAGGCAGTTCGGGCAAATTGTTGTTGTGATCAATCCGTTCAAGATGCGGCGGCTCTGTTCCCTCTATCATCGTGTGAACGGCCAAGTCGGCGCTTACTGTCGCCTCGATTGTGCGGTCACTGTCGGTTTCCACCACCACATCCCAATCGATTTCTGCCTCATCCAATCGTTCAATCACACGTGGACGGAACGTACATTGCCGTCCAAAAGCCAAACGCAACGGCCGCTGACGCCACGCGGATCCACTTGGCGCACCAATCCAGCACAGGGGTTTGGTACATAGTGTCTCACCACCGACGCCAAGTTCGGTTTCAGTGGTCAGGATTAAATCACAGCTGCCTTTGCTGAAATCTTCAAACAGACGACGGGTGTACGACGTCACCAAATGCACTTTGACCCGTGGAAACGCTGCATTGAATTGGCGAAGGACTTGCGGGATCACTGGGTAAACGATGTCATGTGGCACGCCCAATGTGATTTGCCCCTCGTACGCCTGATCGGTCAAGCGCGTAATCACCTCGTCGTTCAAGGCAACCATGCGGCGGGCATAAACAAGTAACTGTTCGCCTGATGCCGTCAGCGCGATGGTGCGCCCGGATCGGTCCAACAATTCCAATCCTAACAATTCTTCCAGCCGTTTCATCTGCATAGACACCGCAGATTGGGTCAAGTGTAGGAAGCCAGCTGCCCGTGTGACACCGCCAGATTCAGCCACCGCCACAAAGGAGCGTAGCGTGGTTACGTCTAGATTTCTCATCCATCACTATCCTTGATGCATTGCATCACAACCATTCGTTTTCCAAATGTAACGCGATACGGCATACACATCAACAAGATTGATGCGTTCCCCTGAATTCATCTTATTTTGTTAAGCTAGGAGAGACACGATGACCCTTATCGATCACACAACATGTTACGCCGCCCCCCGCTCTACCGCGTCTTTGCGCCAAGTTTATAACGTTTGGCGCAGCCGTTGTGCCCTTGCGGCACTTGATGACGCAGCCCAGAATGATGTTGGCCTGACACGTGTTGACGCCCAAAGTGAAGCCGGTCGCCCGTTCTGGGATGTGCCAAAAACGTGGCGCATGTAACACTGGTGCCAACTGTGACTAAAATTGCTGCATGTTTCACACCGAATTCAGACGATTTCACTTGAAACATGCGGCGCGCACCCCAATATTTAGGTACATAGAAGACGCGGGGCTCACCCTGCGTTCAACAGTTCCTAATGGAGGTCATAAATGGCTGACGTGAATACAA
>CAJJBH010000021.1 GCA_905182355.1 uncultured Paracoccaceae bacterium
CATTTAACCGGCCTTTGAGACGGGCACCGTTGTTACCGTTTTTCCAAGCTTGAACCCTTCCTGATTGGTATGGAGGCTTGCAGCAGTGCGCATCATTGGGGGCGCGAGCTAACAGCGTTGGGCCATGATGTCCGGCTGATCCCACCGATTTATGTCAAACCATATGTCAAACGCGGAAAGTCTGACGCCATCGATGCCGAAGCCATTTGTGAAGCGGTGACGCGTCCTACGATGAGGTTTGTTGCGATAAAAACCGTTGAACAACAAGCTTTGTTGTCGCTCCATCGCGCACGGAGTCTGCTCGTGCGGCAACGCACACAGCTGATCAATGGCTTGCGTGGAATGGCCGCTGAGTTCGGGGTTTACATCGCGCGGGGCCTCGCGCGGGTCATTGGGTTTTCTGAGGATATTTTGATGGGTGAATTACTGGACTTGCCCGAGATCGCCAATGAGGTGATTCATAACCTTTGCGAACATCTCATGGCGCTTCGCACTCGGATCCGATGGTATGAAAATCGCCTCAAGTTGGTCGCCAAAGAAGATGCGCGAGTCCGTTTGCTGCGCACTATACCCGGTGTTGGCGCTGTGACCGCCTCGGCAATCATCGCCAGCATTGGTGATGGTCATCAATTCAGCAAAGGTCGTGAGTTTGCGGCGTCGTGCTGAAAGCACGCCTTAGGCGTGACGCTGGGACTGACGCCCGCGAACAAATCCAGCGGCGGCAAAGAGAAGCTTGAGCGTATTACAATCCCTCTCGGGACATTGGTTTGCAATGCTCTGCCTGGTGGCGAATGGGCGATCAATACTTACGATTATTGTTGGTTATTGTCATTACATCACTTGTCCGACAGACCAAATAGCACCCGGAGCGCGCAAGTAAGTGGCTGATATCGCTGCTGGAGCGAAAACCCGCGCGCATGGCGAGTGTCGCTATGGCCAACAAGACGGCTCGGATCGTCTGGGCCGTTCTTACCAGCAACGAACCATATACCCCGCACACGGCTTAACGGAGGACGAGCAACGAGTTAGAAAGGCCCGCAAGATGATGGTTCATAAGTCTGCCGCCAAAACCAAGACACCCCGTCGAAAGTCCCAGGCGCAATTGCCCGCTAAGCTGTAAGGGACTTGGCTTGCGGAACCCATCCACTGCCCAGCAGAGCATGTTTACATGCACGAGAGGGAGGGCCAGCGGTCAAAACCGCGCAAACAGGCCGGACACATGACTGCTTCTGACCAATGCACAAATCGGATCAAATATGTCTTGCTATGCAAGAGCCATCCACACAAGGCCTTCGTTGTGATTGCACACAAAATCAGCGTCGAGGCGGGAAGCAAACGGCACCACTGACCTGTGGTTTCAAAGGGTCGCCGCAACACATTAATCTTTTTGAAAGATGGAGTGTTTATCATGAAGTATCGCACACGAATGTTTTATACGGACAAACAGAAGTCCGAGATGTGGGATCCCTCTTGGCGATGCACGCACCGCCTGCCGGCAGTGGGTGGCAACGCGGAGATTTAATGGGCTCGATTGGCCGTCACTTCAATCGTGCATCGGGTTCGATATTCCCTCACTTGGCGCGAACAGGTGGGATACGTCCCGCTGATCGCAGGCGGTCGCGTTGTGCTTTGAGCCTCATTGAACGGGAAGAGATTTCCCGTGGGCTTGTCACCAAGCAATCGCTTCGTTCAATCGCGCAAAATCTAAACCGCTCGCCATCGACAATCAGCCGAGAGGTTCGCAGGAATGGCGGACGACAAGCTTATCGTGCAGCCCCCTCAGACCAGCGCGCCTGGGACTGCGCAAAGCGGCCGAAGTTGTGTAAGCTCACATTCAACGATCCTTTGTGCCAGTTGATAGCGCGAAAGCTGCGTCGGAAATGGTCACCGCAGCAAATCGCAGGCTGGCTCAAGCATAAGTACCCTGATGAAGAGCAAAAACGCGTGTTACACGAAACAATAGATCGCAGCCTCTATGTCCAAATCCGTGGGGCTATGAAGAAGGAGCTGCAGGAATGTCTGCGCAGCCCACGTGCGATCTGGCGCTCCCGGCACGCCACTCAAAAGGGCCTTGAGTTACGCAAAATCAAGAACGCTGTTTCAATTAGCGAACGCTCAGCAGAGGTAGAAGATCGTGCCGTTTCTGGTCATCATTGCCGGCAGGGCATACATAGTATGCCCGAAAGGGGGGAGGGCGATTTGATCTCTGGATCGAACAACCGCTATATTGCCACGCTTGTGGAGCGCCATTCCCGTTTTGTGATGTTGGCCAAAATCGCGAACAAAGACACCCAGAGCATGACGACAGCCTTGATCAAACAAGCCCGAAAGTTTCCAAAGGAACTCTACAAATCCCTGACTTGGGATCGTGGAACAGAGATGGCGGGACATCAAAACTTCACCATAGCCACAAATATCGGTGTCTATCTTTGTGACCCTCAATCTCCCCTCTCATCGCTGCAAGCAGCGATTTCCGGGTAGTGCGTGGCAAAGTGGGAGCAACGAAAATACCAGTCGCCTTCTCAGACAGTACTTTCCCAAAGGCACTGACATATCCGGATTCAGCCAAGCCAAACCAAACTCAGCGCTGTCGCACGCCAGCTAAACGAGGGACCAAGAAAGACCTCGCAAAATCATACCCCAGCAGAGAAATTTGAGGCCTGTGTCGCAGCGACCCGTTGAAACCGCAGGATGAAGTGTGAATTCAAATTTTATTTTCAAAGGTCTGCTTCCAGCTCTTAGAGAAAATGGTAAAAAGTAACGTGAGCTAAATGCGGACCTTCCTAGCATATGAGGACGATACGTTCATTGTTCTGACTGCACGAAGATACTTTTGCGGTTCTTTTCATTTGATGCGGATCAGTCGCTAAAGGACTTCCGTAATTGCTCATTTTTTAAACATTAGCAGTTAAAATTTAGGCATTCCAACTAGAATTTGAGTAAGTTGCCTTGAGGTTTTCGCGGTCCTTGCCGCTACTTCTATGTCCGTTCAAAAATACCCTCCAAGTAGGAGGACAAAGAGTGGCTGTAAGTAAGGCTTCAGTACGGTCACAGATGAATTTCCAACGGGCGATTGGGAAAGCGTCTTTGCGTGTTACTTGTGATGAAGCCGGCGTGGCCCGTCTTAAGGATCTTCGGCAAGAAGGGTCCATGCGGCTCGTTTTTCCAAGGTCAACACAACAGACCGTTGATGCTGTAATTTTGAACACAGCAGGTGGCGTAACTGGCGGTGATTTTTTCGCAATCGAAGCGAACGTTGATGAATACGCCCGGCTTTCGCTTACGACACAGGCGGCCGAGCGCATTTATTGTGCCGCCACAGAGGACTTTGGGCAGTTGCAAAATAAAGTGACCGTTGCGGATAATGCACAGCTTTATTGGCTGCCGCAGGAGACCATATTATTTGATGGATGTCGGTTGAAACGACGTTTGGATGTCGACCTCTCAAATACTGCAAGGTTTCTTATGCTGGAACCCTTGGTGTTTGGTCGCGAAGCCTCTGGCGAAGATCTGAAATCATGCGTTTTTAGCGACAGAGTTAACATCACGTGTGATGGCAGCCCGATATATATCGATGGAATTCAGCTAGATGGTGGTATTACTAAAAACTTGCAACAACGTGCAGTTGGCAACACCGCCCGCGCACTTGCAAATATAGTGCTGTTTGATCGTGACGCGACCCAACTATTAGACCCCGTCCGTGCGCTATTGCCCGCATCCGCTGGTGCCAGCCTGATTGGTGAAAATTTGTTGGTTGTCCGCATGCTCGCACGCGACAGTTTCGATTTGCGAACGGCTCTTCTTCCCATCCTCACCTTATTAACTAACAATACTGTGCCCAAGAATTGGAGGCTTTGAAATATGAAACTTACCCCTCGTGAAAAAGACAAACTGCTGGTGGCGATGGCCGCTGAGGTGGCCCGCAAGCGCCTTGCCCGTGGTGTTAAGCTTAATTACCCCGAAGCCATGGCATTGATCACAGACGCTGTAGTGGAGGGTGCCCGAGACGGACGTTCAGTCGCTGATATGATGCAGGCGGGTGGCCATGTGATCACCCGCGATCAATGTATGACGGGTATCCCCGAGATGATTCCTGACGTGCAGGTCGAGGCGACCTTTCCTGATGGCACGAAACTTGTCACTGTTCACAATCCAATTCGCTAAAGGAGACGCAATATGATCCCTGGAGAACTGTTTCCTGCTGATGGCACGCTCACCCTCAACGCCGGTGCGCAATTGCAAATACTGATGGTTGCAAATACAGGTGACCGCCCTGTTCAAGTTGGCAGTCACTATCATTTTGGCGAAGCGAACGCCGCGCTTGAATTTGATCGTGATGCGGCCCGTGGCATGCGGCTGGACATCGCCGCAGGTACCGCCGTGCGCTTTGAGCCTGGTCAGCGCCGCGAGGTGCAATTGGTTCCAATCTCAGGTGACCGTCGCGTTTTTGGGTTCAACCAACAGATTATGGGGGACCTATAGATGCCTGTAGAAATCAACCGATCCGAGTATGCAGCGATGTTTGGCCCAACGACAGGCGACAAGCTGCGCCTTGCCGACACAGACCTGATTGTTGAGGTCGAAAGGGACCTGACTACTTACGGTGAAGAGGTAAAGTTTGGCGGGGGTAAAGTCATTCGTGACGGTATGGGCCAATCCCAAGCCACCCGCGCTGAAGGCGCTGTTGATACCGTCATTACCAACGCTTTGATCATTGATCACAGCGGCATCTATAAAGCCGACGTTGGCTTGCGCGGTGGCCGTATTCATAAGATCGGTAAGGCGGGAAATCCAGACACCCAGCCGGGTGTCGACATCATTGTTGGCCCCGGAACCGAAGCTATTGCTGGTGAAGGGCGTATCCTGACCGCTGGAGGTTTTGACAGCCATATCCACTTTATCTGCCCCCAACAAATCGAGGACGCGTTGCATTCTGGCCTGACCACAATGCTGGGTGGCGGGACTGGCCCTGCCCATGGCACGTTGGCGACCACGTGTACTCCAGGTCCGTGGCATCTTGAGCGGATGTTACAAGCCGCAGATGCGTTTCCGATGAACCTTGCTTTTGCAGGAAAAGGGAACGCGAGCAAACCTGCCGCCTTGGTCGAAATGGTCAATGCGGGGGCCTGTGCGCTGAAGCTGCACGAGGACTGGGGCACGACGCCCGCAGCGATAGATTGCTGTCTTTCGGTGGCGGACGACATGGATATTCAGGTGATGATCCACACCGATACTTTGAATGAATCCGGTTTTGTAGAAAACACAGTGGCGGCAATGAAAGGCCGCACAATTCATGCCTTTCACACCGAAGGCGCAGGAGGGGGGCATGCCCCTGACATCATCAAGATTTGCGGCGAGGAACATGTTTTACCGTCCTCAACCAATCCGACGCGCCCCTATACTGTGAACACGTTGGAAGAGCATTTGGACATGTTGATGGTGTGCCATCACTTGGACAAATCCATCCCCGAAGATGTAGCATTTGCCGAAAGCCGTATCCGGCGCGAAACCATTGCTGCCGAAGATATACTGCACGACATGGGGGCATTTTCGATCATTGCCTCCGACAGTCAGGCGATGGGTCGTGTGGGCGAGGTGCTGATCCGCACGTGGCAAACCGCTGATAAGATGCGAAAACAACGCGGGCGCCTGCAGGAAGAAACCGGTGATAACGATAACTTCCGTGTCCGCCGTTATATTGCCAAATACACCATAAATCCGGCAATTGCCCATGGGATAAGCCATGAAATTGGGTCTATTGCCGAAGGGAAACGGGCCGATCTAGTCATGTGGGACCCTGCGTTCTTTGGTGTCAAACCTGAGATGGTATTGCTGTCGGGCACAATCGTTTCTGCGCAAATGGGTGACCCCAATGCATCTATCCCAACACCACAACCCGTCTATTCACGGCACATGTTTGGGGCCTTTGGGCGCTCGGTCGAACGTTCAGCCGTGACGTTTGTTTCCGAGGCCGCACATGCAAATGGCATCGGTGCTAAATTTGGATTGGCTAAAGACACAGTTGCAGTGCGCAAAACCCGTGACATTGGTAAATCCGATCTTATCCTGAACAACGCACTCCCCCACATCGAAGTTAATCCTGAAACTTATGAGGTCCGCGCTGATGGCGAACTACTCACCTGTGAACCGGCAACTAAATTGCCGATGGCCCAAAGGTATTTCTTGTTCTGATGACTGATTATAATTGTTTTGAAATCCGCCGTGCCGGTGAATGGTCTAATAGTTTCGAGCTGTGTGTGCTGACATATGAGGAACGCTTTTTGCGCCGCAAAGTTATCACAACAGTCCATGATGAAACGATCCTTATCGATCTCGAACACACCACATCATTGGATCACGGTGATGCGCTGCTGCTTGAGGACGGGCGGTTTATCGAGGTGATTGCCGCCGAAGAACCATTGTTGCAAATCACGGGCGATGATCTTGTGCGTCTTGCTTGGCATGTGGGCAATCGGCACACACCTTGCCAGATCGAAAGGGAGCGTCTGTTGATCCAAGCGGACCCTGTCATAGGCCACATGTTGGAACACTTAGGGGCCATCGTTACGCCTGTGTCCGAGCAGTTCAAACCTGAGGGTGGTGCCTATGGTCACGGGCGCACGCACAGCCATGAACATGTCCACACTGCCCATGAACACTAGCGCCAATACACTTACATTGGTCCAATTGCTGTCCCCGTCGTTTCCTGTCGGGGCCTTTGCCTATTCGCATGGGTTAGAAAACGCGATTGACGACGGTTTGATCGCCAATGCCGAGGACTTGCAAGATTGGCTTCACTGCTTGCTGACCCAGGGGGGGGCGCGCGCTGATGCTGTTCTTTTGAATCTCGCGCTGGTGGCGGATGAACAAGATGTGCCAATGATCGATGCACATGCCCGTGCCTTTGCAGCCTCAAAGGAACGCATTCAAGAGACCAACCTTCAAGGGTCCGCGTTTTGTGAAACGGTGACGGCTGTTTGGGGTATTCCACTTTCCAAGTTGACTTATCCGGTGGCGGTTGGGCGTGCCGCGCGTGCGCTGAACCTTGATCCTGACCTTACCACTGCGATGTACCTGCAGGCGTTTGTTGGCAATCTTTGCGGAGCTGCCATGCGTTTGGTCCCACTTGGACAAACCGATGGGCAACGGGTGCAAGTCGCGCTGAAACCCGTGATGATAGACGTTGCCGCGACCGTTAAAGATGCCACATTGGATGACTTTCACAGCAATACGTTCATGTCCGACATCGCCGCGATGCGTCATGAAACCCAATATTCTCGCGTTTTTCGCACCTAAAGGAACCTTATAATGTCAAAACATGGTCCATTGCGTATCGGTATCGGCGGCCCCGTTGGTGCGGGAAAAACGACCCTAACCGCAGCCCTTGCACGTCTATTGCACCCGCAAATATCCATTGGGGTAATCACCAATGACATCTACACGCAGGAAGATGCCGAAGCGTTGATGAGGATGCAAATCTTGCCTCAGGACCGTGTCATCGGTGTCGAAACGGGGGGCTGTCCGCATACGGCGATCCGCGAGGACGCCTCAATCAATTTGGCGGCAATTGCGGAAATGCGCGGGCGTCATCCCGAAGTCGAGATCGTGCTGATCGAAAGCGGGGGGGACAACCTGTCGGCCACATTCAGTCCCGAATTGGCCGATCTGACAATCTACGTGATCGACGTAGCAGCGGGCGAAGAAATTCCGCGCAAAGGTGGCCCCGCGATTACCAAATCAGACATTCTGGTGATCAACAAAACTGATCTTGCACCGCATGTGGGGGCCTCGTTAGAGGTGATGGAGCGCGACGCCACACGGATGCGTGCGGGCAAACCGTTTGTGTTTACAAGCCTGCGCAATGAAACTGGTGCGGATCATGTGTTGGGGCTGTTGTCAAAGTTTGGCGGATTTGCGGTGCCTGCGTCCTAAACAAGGACCTGCTGATACAGCTCATCGCGCGAAAGCGTTTCGGCCCGTTTGTTGAAAATCACCTCGCCACGTTTGAGAACCTTAAATTCGGCACCTAGATCGTAGGCAAAATCAAAGAACTGTTCGACCAATATAATGGCCATATCCCCTTGATCGCAGAGGGTTTTGATGACGCTGCCGATCTGTTGGGTAATGTTGGGCTGGATGCCTTCCGTTGGTTCATCCAGCAACAACACTTTGGGGCGTGTTATCAAAGCGCGCGCAATCGCGAGCTGTTGCTGTTGTCCACCAGATAAATCGCCACCACGTCGTTCAATCATTTCCTTTAGGACGGGGAACAGATCAAAAATGTGATCTGGAATGACGTGATCCGCTTTGGGCAGGCAGGCAAATCCCGCTTGTAGATTTTCGCGTACAGTCATCATCGGGAACACCTCGCGCCCTTGTGGGACATATGCGATACCAGCGCGGGCAGCATCAAACGCACTGGGATGCTCAAGCGGTTTTCCATCCAGCATCATCGTTCCGCCCACATAAGGGTGACGCCCAGAAATGGCTTTGAGCAGGCTGGTTTTACCAACACCATTGGTGCCCATCACGGTCATAACTTCGCCCACAACAGCATTCAGATTGATGCCATGCAATATCTGGCTTTGACCGTATTTCAGGGTGAGGTTTTTAATTTCCAACATAGCTTATCGCCCCAAATAGACGTCAATGACGTCTTGGTTTTGTGTCACGTGATCTAATGATCCTTCAGCCAACATCGACCCTTGATGCAGTACGGTAACCTTACAATTCAAACGTTGGATGAATTCCATATCATGCTCGACCACTACAACCGCTCGGGTCTTGGCCGCGCGGACCAATAGGGCTGTGGTGTGTTCGCGCTCGGACGGGGTCATCCCCGCTGCAGGCTCGTCCACCAACAAAAGGCGTGGATCTTGCGCCAGCAACATGCCAATTTCCAACCATTGCTTTTGCCCGTGACTTAACGCGCCTGATGTCTGATCCAACGCTTCTGTCAGCCCGATTTCGTCACTGATTGCGCGTACACGATCTTCTTGATCATTTGCACCGCGTCTGAATAAAACATCCAGCGGGCCACGTGGGTTTTTAAGGGCTAGAACGATGTTTTCACGAACGGTTTGCGCCTCAAAAACAGTTGGTTTTTGGAACTTGCGCCCAATCCCTTGTTGCGCAATCTGGCTTTCGTTCATCCCGATCAATGAAATCGATTTCTCACCCCAAACAACACGCCCTTCATCCGGTTTTGTTTTGCCCGTCACGATATCCATAAATGTTGTTTTACCAGCGCCGTTTGGCCCGATGACGGCACGCAATTCAGGCTCTGCGATTTGGATCGACAGGTTGTTGATGGCTTTGAAACCATCAAAACTGACGCTGACGCCTGAAACTTCTAAAAGTGTGTTCATGATTGATCTCCCTTCTTTGGCAGACGCAAATCAAACAAACCACCGATGCCTTTGGGCAAAAATAACGTGACGATAACAAACGTCAGACCCAGCAAAACAAGCCACCAGTCGGTCCACTTGATTTCGTAAAAACCAAGATTGATGTTGGGGGCACTGCCGCCTGTGAACCAGGAGGACATGAGTGAAACAACCGCAGCCCCGATCACCGCGCCGTACAGTCGTCCCCGCCCGCCAATTGCTACCCAAACCGCGAGGTAGATCGAGGCAATCGGTGCAATTTCAGCAGGGTTGATAATGCCCGCTTGAGGGTAATAAAGCACGCCCGCGACACCCGCGACCATTGCCGTGACGGTAAAGATGAACAGCTTATAGCTTTCAACGTGATAGCCTAAGAACCGGACCCGCGTTTCATTGTCACGCACGGCGCGAACGACCGATCCGAACTTGCCCGAAATAATCCACGCGAACAACACGTACCCCAGCCCCAAAGCGACGGCGGATGCCCAGAAGAACCACAGCGAAAGCGTGTCTTGTGGAACAGCGTCTAAGCCGGGGATGTTTTGTAAACCGGACAGGCCGTTGTTGCCGCGCAGGCCCGTATCGTTTTGGAAGAAATACAACGCTAGGGCCAAGGTCATCGCTTGTGTTAAGATCGAAAGGTAAACTCCTGTGACACGGCTTCTGAAGGCCAGCCACCCAAAGACCAAAGCCAACAGGCCGGGAACTAATACGGCCGCCAAAAGTTGCAATGGCAGTGAATGGGAGAACGCCCAAATCGCGGGGAAATCAGAACTGCCCACAACGCCGAATATCTGGCTGCCAACGGCTGTTGTGATCTCGTCCGGTGTTGGGGGGATGACGCCATTGGATAAAGACGCCACGACAATATCGCGCGTGCGTTCATACATCAGCCACATGCCGATAGCATAACCACCAATGCCGAAAAACGCGAAATGTCCGAGGCTTAGGATACCACAATATCCCCAGACGACATCCATCGCCATGGCCACCAGACACAGGCATAATGTTTTGCCCAAGGTCTTGAGGAACGAGGTGGATATGACTGTTGATCCTGTCGCCTCGCTTAGCAACGTTACCATGACGGTGAACGCTGCGAGTGCCAAAAGGAACCACATCACAGACGGGTTTCGGGCCATAAATGTACGCTGCATAATCAGTCTCCTGCCGCGCGGCCTTTGAGGGCAACAATGCCCTTTGGCCGAAATTGAATGAAGAGAATGACAAACAGGATGATGTAGGTTTGGGCGGCCAAGGTGTTGGACGGGTTCAGCCATTCAATCCCTTTTTGACCAAAGCCAATCAGGGCCGCACCCGCTAACGTGCCCCAAACATTTCCGACGCCCCCAACCACAACGGTCATAAAGCTTTTGACGATGTAATCGGACCCCATTTCGGAAGTCACCTTAGCATAAAGCCCAATCGACACACCCGCGATCCCTGCGATGCCAGACCCCAGTCCGAAAGTTAGCATATTGATACGATCAGGATTTATCCCCATCGACGCCGCCATGCCGGGGTTCTGTGTCACAGCACGTACCTCAAGCCCAAGACGTGTGCGTTTCAGGATATACAGGATCAGCGCCAAAAACGTCAGCGCCAAGATAAAGATCGCGATACGGATATAGCTAATTTGAATAACGTCGTTCATCACCCATGCCCCCGCCAACCAATCGGGTGAGGTTAAGGGCCGCGCTTGGGTGCCAAAGATGTTCTTGGCCAATTGCTGCAACGC
>CAJJBH010000022.1 GCA_905182355.1 uncultured Paracoccaceae bacterium
CACTGAACCGCCCCCAGTTTGCCGGAGGCTCCAAAGTAAGTATGGATGGAGCCTATGGAAAAAAGTAACAGAGCAAACCGGTTTTCGACCGAGGTCCGCGCCCGCGCGGTTCGGATGATTTTTGAACACGAGCATGAGTATGCCAATCAATCGGCGGCGATCATGGCCATCGCGCCAAAAATCGGGTGTGGGAGGGACACGCTGCGGAGGTGGGTCAAACAGTCAGATATCGATAGCGGGCGCAAAGAGGGCCAAACCTCCGATGAGCGCGCCCAGATCAAGGCGATGGAGCGCGAGATCCGAGAGCTTCGCCAGGCCAATGAGATATTGAGAAAAGCATCAGCGTATTTTGCACAGGCGGAGCTCGCCCGCCCATTCAAGCGATGATCGCCTTCATCGAAGATCATAGAGATGACTTGGGTGTCGAGCCGATTTGCAAGGTTTTGCCAATCGCCCAGTCCACATTCTATGCGCATGCTGCGATCCTCAAAAACCCAGACTTGGCGTCCGATCGTGCCAAACGGGACGCGGATCTGAGCCCCGAGATCAAACGTGTTTGGGAAGAGAACAATGAAGTCTACGGCACCCGAACGGTCTGGCATCAAATGCAGCATGAGACGTTCACTATTGTGCGCGGCACTGCGGATCGATTGATGAAACGCCAATCTATTCATGGTGTTATTCGAGGAAATGTAAAGAAAACACCCGTGCCAGATAAAAGCCCGCCATGCCCAAAAGACAAGGTAAGCCGCAAGTTTCGAGCCCCCGCACCAAACATGCTTTGGGGGAATGATTTCACTTACGTCGCGACGTGGCAGGGCGTCGTGTATGTGACTTTTATCGTCGATACCTTCGCGGACAAGATCGTTGGGTCGCGTATTTCGAGTTCACCCAAAACAGATTTTGTGTTAGATTGTTTTGAGCACGCGCGGCATGATCGCCGCCCAGTTCACAAAGGTGGCCTCAGTCATCACTCCGACCGAGGGGGCAATATTTGTCCACTCGCTAAACCGAGCGGTTGGCCCTCGCGGGGATCGTGCCCTCGGTTGGCAGCGTCGGTGACTTTTACAATAACACCCCTCTCGGCAGTAAAAGCAGAAGAGAGGTGCGATGCACAATTCAATGCGTTAGATACGATCGCGTGAGACGACGTAATCAGACTCCGGCAAACAAGGGGCGATTCAAACACCCTTAAACCCAAGGTAAGGTCGAACGCTGGCATCACACTTTTAAGAACCGCATCCTACTGTAAAACTACGTCCTACCCGGTGATCTCTAAGTCCAAATTGAAGCCTTCGTTGATCATTACAATCATCAACGCTCCCACGAGAGCCTAAAAACGTCCCGCCAACCGACGTCTACTTCGGCCGCGACAAGGCCATTCTGCAACAACGGGAAAGGATTGGACGTAAGACGCTCGAAACGCGCCGCTTGCAACACAGACAGCACGCCACATAATGCAATCAACCAGATGAGACGAACCCTCTCTTAGTTTAAGCCGCCATGGGTTCCAAAAACCCTGACGACGGACAATCGGAACTAAACCGTGACAAGACCACCCGCAGAATGTCCGCTATTGATGCCGGGGATAGATACTCTCGCGACTGCAGCGAATGTCTGCATACCGCCAATTGGAACAATTGCCAGATAAAACTGCAGGATATCAAATCAACGTCCAGCCAAATATACTATGATCTTTGTTTATCGGTCCACTCATATACACGCGCGGTCACGATTTAGCCAGAAGCGCTCCAACTTCAGCTTTATCGACCACAACTGCCGAGAACCCTTCAAGACCAGACACACTGTACACTTTTACGCGGCTTCCATCTAAGATTAAATTCAGCACACGATCTGTAGATGATCGATGTTTTCGTGCAGCATCAGCGATACCAATCCGAGACTCCCATTTCTGAGATGGGGGAAAAGACGTGAAATAGCTAAGCCAGTGTTGTATAGTTGTTTAAATAAATCTCGGACGTGCCTGATCGCCCCCCTCGCCCGGCTTCAAAATTCCACTTCGGATAAACGTTTCCATTTGCGACCGTGTCATACCCAGTCTCTTTTGCGCCGTTGAAAACGCAACTGACCCGCTCGCTTGCTCAAGAATGCCCTGCGCTTCGACAGCGTCAAAAATCACCTCGAAATCGGGTAAATCTGTCTCTGTGATGAACCCAGCATCAGTCAGAATGCGCCGTAGTCGTTTCGGATGGAGATCGTGTGTCTTCGCCGCTGTCCGGATCGAGTGGAGACGCCGCGCTGTAAGAACGTAGTCGAGGGCCTGATCGCCAGCGCCCAAAGGCCAATTATCGAAAATGTGTTGCCATCAAATAGCTCAGAGCGGTTCCAACTCAAATCCATCCCCTACGCCGCGCTTCAGCCAGTCGTAGATGCGGCCATATCTGGCTTGCGGACGATCTTGCGGCTTTCCCGGGTCGCATCTGAGGCGTTCAAAGTAAGTTGTAATTTCAATCGGACCGGCATCAAGCAGCTGGAAGCCAGCAGATGTCGCCACGGCCAACTCAGCCTCAGTCAATCCGCCAAGTGTCGCGTTCTTGCCGTAGACTTGTGAAATGCCCAACATTTCACACGCTGCTCCCAAAGCATCTATCGGAAAGTTGCTGGCCCATCCGTCGGGCAGATCCCCCGTCAGCCAGCGTGCAACATGTTCCTCATACAGGCCCCCCTCAACCACAAGGTGGTCTAAGTCACCTTCGCCAATCTCGGGCAACCAGAGCGACCACGTGTCGAGGAATTCATGCTGGACTGTATCTTCAGGTGCCGAGACCAGTACCATTTTATGGACCGGACATACTCGCGCCGAAGCGAGTGCCCAAAGGATACGACCATAAGCCCGAAGCATCGTATCAGGCGTCAGTTTGGGACCTGCATCCCCACGAAAGCAAGCGGGGCAAATGCGGCTTCGTCCTCTCAAAAGGTTATACATCCCAAATTGCTGCCCCATGCACCTATATGTCGAAACGCCCGATGGGACGAATGCCTGTCGCGTCAGATCAGCGAATGTGACACCACCGAGAGCGGCAAGCGTCTTGATCGTTTCTTGATCACCTTTCAGAAATTCTGCCATCGAAAGCTCGGCATCCATCAAGAGTTCCGCAATGCTTGGAAGCCCGTTGGCTGCTGCCAGACGTGATGCAAAAGATGCCGTTGCCTCATCAGCATGGAGAGCAACTGTGTTCTGAAGTCTCATAGCGGCATCCCTAAAACGGCGAACGATCGCAGAGTTAGAGGTGTGCCAAAGAAAATGGGATGCCACAAGGGCACCCCGAGGTTCGCATAACCAGGCTCATTAGTTTACCGCTCGTTATTATTTTATGCCTGCGGCTTGGTCAGCGTCAGGGGGCAAGCTCACCTGCCCCTTGTCTGGTTGTCTGTGTCGCAAGAACCGGTCTTGCGTAATTGGCAATTCGTCAAATTCAGAAAATCACCATTTATACGTTATTTTCCTTCATTCACTAAATTAAAGGCATCCATAAACTTCTTTTTTCTTGAGACCAAATTTCGCCAAATTTTGAAATTCTGACGAAATTACGGCTTCTGACACTTGGGAGCAGGTTTGCCCCGATCCGGGACAATTTACCCCCGATTTGGGAGGACCGATGGTCCGACCTACACTAGGACGCGCTAACTCTTAACTACAGCCAGATGTTCCACCGCAGGTGTTGCACTTCATGCAGGTGCCATTGCGCACCAGCGTATAGTTGCCGCACTCGCCACAGGCTTCACCCTCGTAACCCTGCATCTTTGCTTTGACACGGGAGTCCATCGACATCGCACCACCGCTGATCGACGTTGTTGACCCACCAGATGCCGCCATCGCTGTTGTTGCGATTTCAGGAACCAGTGTTTGCAACGCACCTACCGGAACCGATGCAGCCATTTGTGCATTTGCACCAGCCATTCCACCCTGCAAGACAACCAAATCTTGTGGCAGACGTTTGCGAAGGTAGCCAGTTGAGCTGATTTGCTTCAACACTTCCAAAGACCGACTTGCCGCTGTTTTGGAAATTTCGGAAACGTTGCTGACGCCCTCTTCATCACCACGTCCAAGACTGTCGAATGACGCGCCCTCTGGTTGGACATGCGCCAGATCGGTGCGGTCCAAATAAGACACCGCCAATTCACGGAAGATGTAATCAAGAATCGAGGTCGCATTTTTGATGCTGTCGTTGCCTTGAACCATGCCTGCTGGCTCGAACTTGGTGAAGGTGAAGGCATCAACAAATTCTTCCAAAGGCACGCCGTATTGCAGGCCAACAGACACCGCGATGGCGAAGTTGTTCATCATCGCACGAAAGCCTGCGCCCTCTTTGTGCATATCGATGAAAATTTCACCAAGGTTGCCATCTTCGTATTCACCCGTGCGCAAGTAAACTTTGTGCCCGCCAACATTGGCTTTTTGAGTATAGCCCTTACGGCGGTGAGGCATCTTTTCACGGTGAGATTTGACAATCTCTTTGACGATGATCTTTTCAACGATCTTTTCCGCCATAATCACAGCTTTTTCATGCTGCGTGCCATTCTCAAAGATCTCTTGCGCTTCCTCATCATCCTCGACCAAGGCAGCGGCCAGTGGTTGGGACAGTTTGGACCCATCGCGGTATAATGCGTTGGCTTTGACACCCAATGACCATGACAACTCATAGGCCTTTTGGCAGTCTTCAATCGTTGCATCATTCGGCATATTGATCGTTTTGCTGATCGCTCCCGAGATGAAGGATTGCGCCGCAGCCATCATGTGGATGTGACTGTTGACGGACAGATAGCGTTTCCCAGTTTTGCCACACGGGTTGGCACAATCAAAGATGCTATAGTGCTCTTCCTTCAAATGTGGCGCACCTTCGATCGTCATAGCCCCACAAACATGCGTGTTCGCGGCTTCGATGTCGGCCTTTGAAAAGCCCAAAGACTTGAGCAAATCAAACGTAGGATCGTTCAGTTTGTCCGCTGGAATGCCCAACACTTGTGTGCAGAATTCTTTGCCCAGCGTCCATTGGTTGAACACAAAGCGAATGTCGAACGCGCTTTCCAGAGATGCATCAATTTTCGCCAGTTCATTTGGACCAAACCCGTGGCCTACCAATGTGGTGTGATTGATGCCAGGCGCATTGCCGATTGTGCCGTGACCGACTGCATAGGCTACAATTTCTTCGATCTGTGCAGACCCGTAACCCTGCTTTTCCAATGCCGCTGGAACGGATTGGTTGATGATCTTAAAGTAACCACCACCAGCGAGTTTCTTGAATTTTACCAATGCAAAATCAGGTTCGATCCCAGTTGTATCGCAATCCATCACCAGACCGATTGTGCCAGTTGGCGCGATCACAGATGTTTGTGCGTTACGGTAGCCGTGCTTTTCACCAAGTTTCAGTGCCTCGTCCCATGTGGACATCGCCATGTCGATCAGACGTGCGTCTGGGCAGTTGGCGTGATCGAGTGGCACCGGCTTAACCGCCAAAGTTTCGTAACCATCCGTCGCGCCGTAAGCGGCGTTGCGGTGGTTGCGCATGACGCGCAGCATGTGCTTATCATTCTTCTTGTACCCTGGGAATGGTCCCAACTCGCCCGCCATTTCAGCGGAGGTTGCATAAGCGACACCAGTCATAACAGCCGTCAAAGCACCGCAAAGAGCGCGGCCTTCGTCGCTGTCGTATGAATAACCCATGTTCATCAGCAAACCACCGATGTTTGCATAGCCCAAGCCAAGCGTGCGGAAATCGTAAGACCGCTGCGCAATCGCTTTAGAGGGGAACTGCGCCATCATCACAGAGATTTCCAATGTCACAGTCCACAGGCGCGCGGCGTGCATGTAGTCTTCAATCTGGAATTCGCCGTCTTTAAGAAACTTCAAAAGGTTCATAGACGCCAAGTTACAAGCTGTGTCGTCCAAGAACATATATTCAGAACATGGGTTTGATCCACGGATCGCGCCATCTTCTGGGCATGTGTGCCATTCGTTAACAGTGTCGTGGTACTGGATGCCCGGATCGGCACAGGCCCAAGCGGCGTGGCCAACTTGTTCCCACAAATCACGGGCTTTGATCGTTTTGGTGACCTTGCCGTTTGTACGGTTGATCAACTCCCAATCAGCATCTTTCTCAACAGCTGTCAGGAATGCGTTTGTGACGCGGATCGAGTTGTTGGAGTTTTGGCCTGAGACGGATGAATACGCCTCGGAATCCCAGTCAGTATCATATGTTGGGAACTCAATCGAGGTGTGACCCTGCTTTGCATAATCCAACACCCGTTTGACATATGTCTCAGGGATCGCAACTTTCTTGGCATCACGCACGGCTTGCTTTAGCTGCGGGTTCACTTTTGGATCGTAGGCGTCTGCCTCTGCCCCATCCCATGATTTGATCGCAGCAAAGATCGCGTTCAATTTCTGCTCGTGCATCTTGGAACCAGAAACGATGGAAGCAACCTTCTGCTCCTCTATCACCTTCCAGTTGATAAAATCCTGAATGTCAGGGTGATCCGCATCCACGATAACCATTTTGGCAGCGCGACGTGTTGTGCCTCCGGATTTGATTGCACCAGCAGCACGGTCCCCGATTTTCAGGAACCCCATCAAGCCAGAGGATTTACCACCACCGGATAGGTTTTCGCCAGCACCGCGCAGGGATGAAAAGTTGGTGCCTGTGCCAGAGCCATATTTGAACAAACGTGCTTCGCGAACCCAAAGGTCCATGATGCCACCGTCGTTAACCAAATCGTCGGTGACGGATTGAATAAAGCATGCATGCGGCTGTGGGTGCTCGTAAGAAGATGTTGAAGCAGTCAAAACACCTGTTTTATAATCAACATAGTGGTGACCTTGGGCCGGACCATCGATGCCATATGCCCAATGCAAACCAGTGTTAAACCACTGTGGAGAATTTGGTGCGCTGCGTTGTGAGGCCAGCATGTAGCGCATTTCGTCGAAATACGACTGTGCGTCTGCTTCGTTTGAGAAGTAGCCACCTTTCCAACCCCAGTACGCCCATGCCCCTGCTAGACGGTCGAACACTTGCTTAGAGGATGTTTCGCCACCGAATGTGACATCATCCCCATCGGGAACAGAGCGCCACAAGAATTCAGGTACGCCCTTCTCTTGGACTTTTTTCATGCGCGACGGAACGCCAGCTTTACGGAAATATTTCTGCGCGATAACGTCGCTTGCCACTTGGCTCCAACTGTTGGGGACTTCAACGTCGTCCAAGTGGAACACAATAGTGCCATCTGGATTACGGATTTCCGAAACTGTAGTGATAAAATCCAAAGATGCGTATGCGTCTT
The DNA here is from genome assembly GCA_905182355.1 of uncultured Paracoccaceae bacterium. Classification (GTDB taxonomy): domain Bacteria; phylum Pseudomonadota; class Alphaproteobacteria; order Rhodobacterales; family Rhodobacteraceae; genus Ascidiaceihabitans. The sequence continues at coordinate 7,300 of CAJJBH010000022.1, forward strand.
TGCCAGCCGTGGTAAATTTACGTTCAATTTTCATCGCGCTGCCTCATGTTCAGCTATTTCAAATAAGAAGCCCTAGTTATTGCAAGACTTCCGCACTTCAAAGTTTGGGGAGCACCAACCATAAGAAACAGGATGAAAATTATCCAAACATTCACAAAATACAATCAATATGAATTGACTTTTGCCCCTGTGCCGCTGTGCACGCTTTAGCTCCTTAGACACTAAATCTTGTGGTACTTTACGCGACTTGCACAACTTGGCGTATTTGAACCACGTTAGTCAACGAAATTTTTACCATTTTTTAAACAGATTTGGGCTTGACCCAATTGGCTGGTCCGCCTGTTTCGGCTGTTGAATGATTCATACAAAATCTGTCCACAAATTTGATGAAAAATGTTAACAAACTCTAGTAACCATTTTTCTAAGGTGTTCGGCAGATTTAGCCCGTTCTGGTAATGTCATTGATGAAGTTATCCACAGGCCATGTATGCCGATCGCGTTCTGAACGTCGCGCATTAGCGTCATTGCAAAAAAATCACATCGCTTATCACATTTCAGATGAAGATCACCGAAATCAACCCAATTGATCTGCAAATCTGGGTTCAGCGGTGAATCACCCAACCGCTAAATCTAGTATTCTTTTGCTCTAGGAACGACAAAGGGCGGCACATTTTGTGTGCCGCCCTATTGACCAGTCTAACTGGTGATGATGGTCGGGGCGAGAAGATTCGAACTTCCGACCCCCTGTACCCAAAACAGGTGCGCTACCAGGCTGCGCCACGCCCCGAACCATGTGCATTCTTTAGACAAGGGAAACAGGATTGGAAACCCCTAACACGCCCAAGCAGGGTCATCTTTTTGAAAAGAATTGTGTCGCAGCTCAGTTCCGACGGAAATTCCCATGGATTTAGCCAATCCGCCGTTGATTTCGAGTACCGCAACACCGGTCCCCCCGACAATTGGGGTTTCGTCATGTGGTTGGGCACGGTGGTGGATGTGGGTGACTACACCTTTAGAATCAACAAACAACATGTCCAATTCGATCAGGGTGTTTTGCATCCAAAAAGAAAGCGTCTGAGGCATATTGTACAAAAACAACATGCCAGAAGCAGATGGCATGCTGGTGCGATTCATTAAACCGACCCGTTTTTCTTCAAGCGTTTCAGCAATTTCAATGCTGAAACGCGCCTGACCCCAATCACCACGCAAGAAAACGGTATCATCGCGACAAGCTGCAATCGCGGGGTTGGCAGACACCCAAATAAGGAGCGCGACAAAACTCGCGCGCAACATTATGTCGCTTGCAGCACCGCTGCCTCCCAAGCTTGGATTTCCGCGGCCATTTGCCCGCGTTTGCCATCAATAACACGTATGGCTAATGCCTCGCCTGGTTGCAGATCTGAAAGACCACACCGGCGCAATACTTCGACATGCAGAAAAACATCGGTGTCGCGGCCAAAGATAGTAGCAAAACCAAACCCTTTACCTTTGTCGAACCATTTTACGCGACCGGGTTCCAACGGCGTATTTTCCACACTGTCCAATTCGGCAATATCGAACAGGTTCATCCCGTCAACACTGCTAGGGGGATCAATGCTAAGCACCTCAACAGCCTGAACACCTCGTTCAGTGTTCTGCACAGCAACAAGAATGCGCGCATTATCAGCAACCGAGTTTTGACCGAAATTTCGAAGAACATTCACGTGAAGAAGTATGTCAGGCCCACCGTGGTCGGACACAACAAATCCAAACCCTTTGACAGGATCAAACCATTTCACCAAACCAGGGATTTGCTCCGTAGTATCTGTATCGTTTGTCACTGAATTTCTTCCTATAAACAACCTACGCTGCCCCACACTCTTGCGCGAAACAACGCACCCATTTCAAGCCCAAAAAATCATTTCATAACAAACGTTTGCATTTCACGATGCGTGGAAATTCACTTCATGCATCGTGAAGCTCAGGGATTTAGTCGTTCGACACGCCATGAAGCAGTCTCATTTTCGCGCTGCCAAACGAACCGATCATGTAGACGAAAATCGCCATCGGCCCAGAATTCGATCTCAACTGGTGTGACACGATAACCGCCCCAAAACGGCGGACGTTTAGGATTTGCACCATGTTTTGCCGTAACCTTTGCAACCTCAGCCAACAAAGTTGCACGGCTTTTAAGGGGGCGACTTTGCTTCGATGCCCATGCGCCCAGACGACTTTTCAAAGATCGTGATGCGAAATATTCATCGGCCGTTTGACCATCTTCTTTGGCAACCGTTCCACGCACCCGAATTTGCCGGCGCAGCGATTTCCAGTGCATGACAAAAGCAACCTTCCCTGCCCCATCCAATTCAACAGCCTTTGCGCTTTCGTAGTTGGTGTAAAAGACAAACGCGTCCGGCTCGATCCCTTTCAGCAGAACCATGCGTGCATTTGGCATCCCGGCGGCATCAACTGTCGACAACGCTATTGCATTAGGGTCATTGATTTCTGCGGACTCGGCCTCCTTCAACCAAGCTTGCGCAATCAAAAACGGATTTTCACCCGCAAATTTTCCGCTGGTTTCTGGATTTGAATGGGTCATCAATCTTCCTTAAATTCAGGCAGTTTTTGCTTAATCTGCGTGTCCTTGTACCGCAAGGGTTCCGTCACGCTTGCCTGACCGATGTCACGATACCTTGATGCACCTAGCGCAATCGCCTAAACGTCAACGCAACACGTATACAACAATTGCTGGGGACTACGCATGTCAAACAACCTAATGGTGGGTAAACGCGGGTTGATTATGGGGCTTGCCAACGACAAATCCATCGCATGGGGCATCGCCAAAGCCTGTGCAGATGCTGGGGCCGAATTGGCCTTTTCATATCAAGGGGACGCTTTAAAAAAACGCGTTGATCCCTTGGCAGCGCAACTGGGCAGCAACATCGTCTTGCCTTGTGACGTAAGTGATACCGCTTCAATGGATGCCTTATTTGAAGGCCTCAAAAAACATTGGGGCCAGCTTGATTTTGTCGTACATGCTATTGGTTTTTCGGACAAAAACGAATTGCGCGGCCGCTACGTTGACACCAGCCACAAGAACTTTGCAATGACGATGGACATCTCAGTCTACTCTTTCACAGCAATTATGCAACGTGCTGAAAAGATGATGACTGATGGCGGCAGCGCCCTCACCCTGACCTATTACGGCGCGGAACAAGTGATGCCACACTATAACGTTATGGGTGTCGCAAAAGCTGCACTTGAAGCATCCGTCAAATACTTGGCCGAAGACTTGGGCAAAGACGGAATTCGGGTCAATGCAATCTCCGCGGGACCAATCAAAACATTGGCCGCATCTGGCATCGGTGATTTTCGTTATATCATGAAATGGAACGAATATAATTCACCGTTACGTCGAAATGTTACAATCGACGACGTGGGGAAATCAGCACTTTACCTGTTGTCTGACCTTGGATCAGGCACAACGGGAGAGAATCTTCACGTTGACGCTGGTTATCACGTTGTTGGTATGAAGGCCGTGGACGCTCCAGATATAAGCAAAGCTTAAATTACTGCGGTGTGAGGCCTGCAAACGCGCTTATCACCCAACATTCCATCTTACCAAATGTTACTAGGATAAAGACTATGTCAGATCGCTTGCCCCACGAAAAAGGGTTCCACATCAGCTGGGACCAAATGCACCGCGACAGCCGTGCCCTTGCATGGCGCCTTGATGGCAAAGGGCCTGATGATGGCGCATGGCGGGCGATCGTTGCAATTACACGCGGTGGCATGGCACCAGCGATGATCATCGCACGCGAACTAGACGTACGTACCGTCGATACCATAAGCATCAAAAGTTATGATCACCAAGACCAAGCAGAAGCCAAGGTGCTGAAATTTCCTGACGCCGAAATGATGGGTGATGGCACAGGCATCCTGATTATAGATGATCTGGTTGATAGTGGCAAAACCCTCGAAGTGGTGCGTGGGCTATATCCCAATGCTCACTTTGCCACGGTTTATGCAAAGCCAAAGGGTGAACCACAGGTCGACACCTTCATCACGGGCGTTTCTCAAGACACGTGGATTTTCTTCCCTTGGGATATGGCCCTACAATATGTCCAACCTTATCGCGGAACCGACTAACCAGAAGAACATGGTTTCTTCTGGTCTTAAATATCTTCGATTATTGCCTGTCAGGTGTTGAAACAACACCGAGAAGGAAGGCATTCGCGCGTACGACCACAGGAACGATATATGCCAATGACACGCACCAGCGCCACTTTTTCTCCTCCAGTGATGGAAGCACGGCGCTGGTTGGACGGAATCATCCATCCAGAAAATCGTCCTTTTATCAACGTGTCCCAAGCCGCCCCAGTTGATCCACCTGTCAAAGAATTACGTCAGGCGATGGCAGACGCTGCGCTAAACGATGACAGTGCACATCTATATGGCCCCGTCCTTGGCAACATGGCGCTGCGCCATGCATTAGCCAGAAAAACCAACACTCATTACTGTGCATCAATCAAAGCCGATAACGTGGCAATCACATCGGGCTGTAATCAAGCCTTTGCTGCCGCCATAGCATCTCTCTGCGCTGAAGGGGATGAAGTCATCCTTCCAACCCCATGGTACTTCAATCATAAAATGTGGTTGGACATGTCTGGTGTTGCTTCCATTCCGCTGCCGGCCGGGCCGGATTTATTGCCATCCGTGACTGACGCAGCAAGACTTATCACCCCTCGCACCCGCGCGATCGCCCTTGTATCCCCCAACAACCCTGCGGGGGTTGAATATCCCTCGGACCTTTTGAACAGCTTCTTTGATCTGGCACAAAACCACGGTATTGCCTTGATTGTTGATGAAACCTACCGCGATTATCACAGTCAAGTTGGCACACCACATGACCTCTTCAATCGACCATTAGCCGATGAAACCTTCATCCACCTATATTCGTTCTCCAAAGCATTTCGCCTAACAGGTCACCGTGTCGGCGCATTGATCGCCTCGACCACAAGATTGGCGGAGGTCGAAAAGTTTCTAGACACAGTTGCGATTTGCCCCGGCCAAATTGGTCAGGCGGCGGCCCTTTGGGGTTTAGATAACTTAGACAACTGGCTAGCCGAGGAACGGTGTGAGATTATCCGACGCTGCGATGCGATCAAATCTGGCTTTCCTGTGCTGGCGGTAAAAGGCTGGGAATTGAAGTCCGCTGGCGCATATTTTGCCTATATGAAGCATCCGTTTGATATTTCATCTGCTGAATTGGCCCCTCGATTGGTTAAAGACGCAGGCATCCTTTGCCTGCCTGGCACGATGTTTCACCCAGATGGCGATCCAATTGGAGCGGCCCATCTGCGCATCGCTTTCGCCAATTTGGACGCTGAAGGGATTGCCACGCTTTATCACAGGTTAGATACCCTTAACATATAAGGTCAACAGCCCCTTGCTCCCTTCCCCAGTGCGCCTTAAGCATGGCTAACCAAAGGTAAGAGGCTAAAAAATCATGAGTACCGGCAAAACTATTTCAAAGACATTCGTTTGGGTAATTATCGGTCTTGCGATGCTGGGATTGGGCGGCTTTGGGGCCAGCAATCTGTCTGGCACAATTCGCACAATTGGCACCGTTGGTGACAAACATATCGACGTCGGCGAATACGCCCGTCAACTTGGCCAAGAAATTCGCGCCGTTGAGGCGCAAACAGGAGAAAGACTGCCATTTGCGCGGGTTAAAGAAATTGGGTTGGATCAAGCAGTTCTAGCGCGACTTGTTTCTGCACGGGCATTAGACCATGAAGCCACACAAATGGGACTAAGCATTGGCGATGCAGCCCTACGCGACCAAATTGTTGATATTCCTGCCTTCCAAGGCATCGACGGCTCATTTGACCGCGAGGGTTATACATTTGCCCTTGAACGCAGTGGTACCTCCGAGGCCGATTTTGAAACACGTTTGCGCGAAGAGACAGCCCGTACATTGCTTCAAGGTGCGATGGTCGGTGGCGTCGTTATGCCAAACACCTACGTTTCGACCCTTCTGAATTACATCGGTGAAACCCGTAATTTCAAATGGGCACGTTTGGCGTCAGCAGATTTGAATGAAGAATTGCCAACTGCGTCTGATGCCACTTTAAGAAGCTACTTTGATGAAAATATTGATGAATTCATGCTGGCAGAAACGAAGCGCATTACTTACGTGCATCTTTCTCCAGACGCATTGATCCAAGGGATCGAAGTCCCACAAGAAGAATTAGAGGCGGAATTCAAGGCCCGAGCCGATGAATACAACCGCCCTGAACGCCGTCTGGTCGAACGCCTTGTCTACCTTGATGAAGAAAGTACAAACCAAGCTGCAGCCGCACTTGAGGTTTCTGGCACGACGTTTGAAGCCTTAGTTGAAAAACGCGGCCTTGCCCTTGCAGATATCGATCTGGGTGACGTGGATCGCTTGTCACTTGATGGCGCTGGCGAAGCAGTTTTTGCCGCAAATGTCGGTGACGTTGTTGGTCCTTTGGCCAGCGATCTGGGCCCTGCCCTGTTCCGCATCAATGGTGTTCTTCCTGCCCTAATTACAACTTTTGCAGAAGCAAAGCCGCAATTGCAGGAAATCCTTGCCGCAGACCGCGCCCGTCGCTTGGTCAGTATTCAAGCACAAGAGTATGACGACCTGCTTGCAGGTGGTGCCACCATCGAAGAATTGGCCGACGAAACTGATTTGGTGCTTGGCACCCTTGATTGGTCAGACGGCAACGGCGAAGGACTTGGCGCATATGTCGGTTTTGCCAAAGCCGCCCGTGCAATCACATCAGAAGATTTCCCAAAAATCGAAAACCTTGAAGACGGTGGCGTCTTTGCAATTCGATTGGATGAAGAATTGCCTGTGCGCCCATCCGAATTTGCGGAATCTCGTGAACAGGTTGTCGCAAGTTGGGAAAACAACCAACTTGAAACCAGCCTGAACGCACAAGCCGCTATTTTGGTGCCACAGCTTCAATCTGGCACAGACTTTGCAGGGCTGGATTTGACCCCAACTGAAGAAATCAACCAACCGCGCACGGCATTTATCACAGGCACTCCCCCAAGCTTTATGGAAGATGTGTTCAAGATGGCTGTTGGTGATGTAATCGTTGTCGACAGTTTTGGCACCGTTTTGGTTGTGCGTCTTGATGCGATCAATTCAGCAGCCACCAATGAAAACGTAGAAGCGTTGCGCACGCAGCTACAAGCCCAAGTGAGCCAAACCTTGGCGCGTGATTTGTACAACATCTACTCAAATGATGCTGTTAAACGCGCGGGTCAAAAGATCGATCCACGATCCGTGGCCGCTGTGCACGTTAACTTTCCCTAAGGTTTGAACAGATGGCACTGACACCAGATTTCGAAACCTTCGCGCGCGCCTACAACGCGGGCGAAAACCAAATCGTCTACACACGACTGGCAGCTGACTTAGATACGCCTGTCTCGTTGATGTTAAAGCTGACTGGGGCGCAAAAAGACGCGTTCGTTTTGGAATCTGTGACGGGCGGTGAAGTGCGCGGTCGGTATTCGATTATCGGAATGAAGCCTGATCTGGTGTGGCGGTGCGAGGGTGAAACCTCTGCAATCAACCGCACTGCACGCTTTGATGCAGATGCATTTGAACCCGCACAGGGCAACCCACTTGATGTCCTGCGGGCCCTGATCGGCGAATGCAAAATCGATCTGCCTGATGACATGCCCCAAGCTGCCGCGGGGCTGTTTGGTTATCTTGGGTACGACATGATCCGTCTGGTCGAACACCTGCCAAACGTAAACCCAGATGCATTGGGCCTGCCAGATGCCATCATGCTGCGCCCTTCGGTCATTGCAGTCTTGGACGGCGTCAAAGGCGAGGTCACTGTGGTTTCCCCCGCATGGGTCAACGACGGGCAGGCTGCACGTGCGGCCTATGCCCAAGCTGGCGAACGTGTCATGGACGCCGTCCGCGATCTGGACCGTGCCATGCCCTCAGAAACCCGCGATCTTGGCGAAGCCACGCAGGCACATGATCCCGTTAGCAATTTTACCCGCGAAGGCTATAAGTCTGCGGTCGAAAAGGCCAAGGACTACATCCGCGCTGGAGACATCTTTCAAGTTGTGCCTTCCCAACGCTGGACGCAGGATTTCGCGCAAAAGCCATTCTCGCTTTACCGTTCTTTGCGGCGCACAAACCCGTCACCATTTATGTTCTATTTCAACTTCGGTGGGTTCCAAGTTGTAGGAGCCAGCCCTGAAATTTTAGTCCGCGTTTTTGGGAACGAAATTACAATCCGCCCCATTGCCGGCACACGCAAACGTGGGGCAACACCAGAAGAGGATCGCGCACTTGAGGCCGATCTTTTGGCTGACCAAAAGGAACTGGCCGAACACCTGATGTTGCTGGACCTTGGGCGCAACGACGTTGGCCGTGTGGCTAAAATTGGGACTGTGCGCCCTACCGAAGAATTCTTGGTAGAGCGTTATTCCCACGTCATGCACATCGTATCCAACGTGGTGGGTGAACTTAAAGAAGGCAAAGACGCGATTGATGCATTCTTTGCTGGCATGCCTGCTGGTACAGTTTCTGGTGCGCCAAAAGTACGTGCAATGGAAATAATAGACGAGCTGGAACCCGAAAAGCGCGGCGTTTATGGCGGTGGTGTTGGCTATTTCAGCGCAGGCGGTGACATGGACATGTGCATTGCACTGCGCACAGCAGTTGTTCAGGATCAAAAATTATATATCCAAGCTGGAGGCGGCGTTGTCTATGACAGCGATCCAGAGGCTGAGTTTATGGAAACGGTCCATAAATCTGGTGCCATCCGACGCGCCGCAGAAGATGCAGCCCGTTTTGATGGCGGCGGTAACTTTTAAGTTTTCACTTCGTCTTATCTGATAGATACGAGGCGCTGCCTCGCGCTCCGGGATATTTAGCGCCAAAAGAAGCTAGGGGTGCCCATATTTTTTTGACCCCTCAATACTTTGGCGAACGCAGTGGCCGATCGCTATTGGTTTAGAACAGCCGATACAGGCGCAAGGCTGACCCGTGATGCGCGATCCTGCAAACCCCAAATAAGCAGCGCAGATATCGTGTCAGACCGCAAACGCCCCAGCATAATAACGCCTTCTTCTTGCCCTGCTCGAAATGCAGCTTGGTCCAAGAATCGGCGAATAACAGTTGGGGTTTGGTCCGCACTGTCGAAATCACGAAACACTGTCGCTGTGGGTACACCTTCACGCGCCGCCAATTTTGCAACCGTGTTTAGGCCTTTGGGCTGCGTGACAAAACCATGTCCCGACGCCAATAATATCTGTGTGGCCTGATCTGAAGCTTCGCGTGCCTCTTGCATGCCGTTGCCCACACCTTCCATAACACCAACAACTTCAGTCATTTGGCTGAGTATCGAGTTTAGGCCAACTTCGGCATCGACGGCCGTCGCGCCACTTGGCAGATCAATCATGGCCAAGACTTCAAACCCCTCGGCACGATATTTTTTCATCCGCTTAACTGCGTCCGGTAGGCTTGCATCTACCGCAAATGTGATCGGCGCTGGAAAGCTGCGAAGTGCAGGTAAACCAACCGCGGCACCATCAAGGTCGACGCCCGCATCAATCAGGATGATCGCCATCAGCGGCATATCACCTGGATCGTCAAACGGCACAGCAAATGCCTTTAACGGTGGCTGTACATTACCATTTGACTGCGTATCTGCATCATTGGCTTGAAATGTATCACCGCGATCAACCAACGATCCTGCAGGGCGGCCAATCCGTGGTCGCAAATCTTCTTCTGCATCTTCTACCGATTGCGGAAACGCGGCTTCTTCTTCATCAACGACTGGTGCTTGTGGTTGTTCTGGCTCAACAAATTGCGCGGTCTCCGTATCTAGAGGAGCGTCTTCAACAGCATCAACTTTGGGCGCAACTTCTGTCTCAACAGGTGTTTCTTCAAACGCTGTTTCTTCTTGAGGTACTTCAGGGGATGAAGGCTGCGACGGATCCGTCGAAATAGAAAGTTCGGTATCCCTTTCAGGGGCCATTGGCACAGCGGCTTGTGGGTTTTGCAAAACAGGGGCTTCGCTTTCAACCGCAACAGAGCCATTTGCGGCGGAAACCGCAGGTGTTTCAAGGCTTGTCGTACCGCCTGTTTGCGGCTCTTGTGACAAGTCTGATCCTGCCTGCGCAACTGAATTCACATCATCAGGCACTGGTTGGGACACACCACTCGCGCCGTCTTGAACAAGATCAGCGTCACCCGCACCGGCATCCACACCAGTTTGGCTTGGGTCAACATCGCTCGAAACGCTTAAGGGTGCTGCGTCAGAAACATTGGGCGCTCTTGGGCCTTCAGTCATCACGGATGCCACACCTGCCACGCCCACCGACACAACAGTGCCCAACATTGCCCCGCTCAAGAAACCTCGTGCCATCCGCGTCTACTCCGCCCTGTGTGAACTTATCTCATTTGCCCAAACGACCACCCAAGCGCCTCTTGACGCTGGCGGCCAAGCCTGAACATGTATATTTCTACCATACAGTGCCTACGGGGCAACCCACCAGCGCTGAAAACCTGCCATAACACAAAGATTGCCTGATGCTGCTACTGATCGATAATTACGATAGCTTTACTTACAACTTAGTCCATTATCTGGGCTCTTTGGGCACGGAAATCAAAATCTGGCGCAATGATGCAATAGATGTGCAAGAAGCAATGGCCATGAAGCCCGCGGGGATATTGTTGTCCCCCGGCCCCTGTGACCCTGATCAAGCCGGCATTTGCCTTGCGATCACCCAAGCGGCCGCTGAAACGCGCACACCCCTTTTGGGCGTATGTTTGGGGCATCAAACCATCGGCCAAGCCTTTGGCGGCAACGTTGTGCGCTGTGATGAGATTGTGCATGGCAAGATGGGAACGATGCACCACACCGGAAAAGGGCTGTTTGCTGGATTGCCGACACCTTACGAGGCGACGCGCTATCATTCTTTGATTGTTGATCGCGAAACGCTGCCCGACACGCTTGAGATCACGGCGGAGCTGGAAGACGGCACAATCATGGGCCTACAGCACCGCGATCTGCCAATCCACGGGGTCCAATTCCACCCTGAATCGATCCGATCCCAACATGGTCATGCCTTGTTGCAGAATTTTGTGAATGAAATGGCGGTGCCTGCATGAGTGATGCGCTTAAACCCCTGATTGATGCGGCGGCCAATGGTCCCCTAACCCGCGCCCAGGCGACAGATGCATTTGGCATTTTGTTCAACGGTGAAGCGACCCCCAGCCAGATTGGTGGGTTCTTGATGGCATTGCGCACGCGCGGTGAAACTGTTGATGAATACGCCGCTGCGGCCGCAGTTATGCGGGCCAAATGCAACGCGGTTGTCGCCCCTGAGGGCGCGATGGACATTGTCGGCACAGGTGGTGATGGCAAAGGGACGCTTAATATATCGACCGCGACAGCCTTTGTTGTGGCGGGTGCTGGTGTCACTGTGGCGAAACATGGCAACCGCAATCTATCCTCCAAATCTGGTGCCGCTGACGCTCTGACCCAGATGGGATTGAACGTTATGGTCGGCCCAAAGGTTGTGGAAAAGGCGCTGAAAGAGGCTGGCATTGGCTTTATGATGGCCCCGATGCACCACCCTGCGATCGCCCATGTCATGCCAACACGCGCCGAATTGGGCACACGCACGATCTTTAACATCCTTGGTCCCCTGACCAATCCTGCTGGTGTCAAACGCCAACTGACGGGTGCCTTTTCGCGTGACATGATCCGTCCGATGGCAGAAACGCTTGGCCAATTGGGATCAGAGAAAGCATGGCTTGTGCACGGATCAGACGGCACGGACGAATTGACAATCACTGGCGTCAGTTGGGTTTCGAGTCTGGACGGCGGCGTTGTTACAGATTTCGAAGTTCATCCAGAAGAGGCTGGTTTGCCCGAACATCCGTTCGAGGATATTATCGGTGGAACGCCAGAGGAAAACGCGCGTGATTTCAATGCTTTGTTGGATGGTTCGCAAAGTGCATATCGCGATGCTGTTCTACTAAATTCCGCCGCAGCTCTTGTTGTGGCAGACGCGGCATCTGACCTAAAGCAAGGTGTCGAAATGGCCCGCACCAGCATCGACAGCGGTGCGGCACGTGACAAAATCACCGCAGTGGCACGGATCACGCAGGAGGCAACATGACCAAAACTATTCTTGATAAGATCAAAGCCTACAAACTTGAAGAAATTGCAGCTGAAAAAACCGCCAAGCCAATCGATGAGGTCGAGGCCCAGGCCCGGTCTGCACCCACTGTGCGCCCCTTTGCACAAGCTTTGCGCGATGCGTCGCGTGCAGGCTATGGGTTGATTGCAGAGATCAAAAAAGCGAGCCCCTCCAAAGGTTTGATCCGCGCCGACTTTGACCCGGCGGCCCACGCAGCAGCATATGAAGCAGGCGGTGCGGCCTGCTTGTCAGTCTTAACAGACACGCCCAGTTTTCAAGGCTCCCAAGACTTTTTAGTCCAAGCCCGCGCAGCTTGCGCCCTGCCCGTCTTGCGTAAAGATTTCATGTACGACACCTATCAAGTGGCGCAAGCCCGTGCGCTTGGGGCTGATTGCATCCTCATCATCATGGCTTCTGTTTCTGACGCCCAAGCCGCGGAGTTGGAAGCAGCCGCATTTGAATGGGGCATGGACGCCCTTATCGAAGTGCACAACGCAGAAGAACTGGACCGCGCCGCCCGCCTAAAAAGCCCATTGATCGGTATCAACAATCGCAACCTAAACACGTTTGAGACATCGCTTGACACCACACGTGTCTTGTCCAAAAAAGTGCCTGCGGATCGTGTGATCATTTGTGAAAGTGGCCTAAATACAGCTGCCGATCTTTCAGATATGGCGATGTACGGCGTATGCAGTTTCTTGATTGGCGAAAGCCTGATGCGTCAAGACGATGTCGAAGAAGCGACGCGCACATTGCTTGCTAATCCAGTTGTACCTGGCGGGTTTATGTAATGGCGCTAACCCACTTTGACGGCAAGGGCGATGCGCACATGGTTGATGTGTCGGACAAGGCTGTAACAGACCGGATTGCGCAAGCTTCTGCGTGGATTAAGATGAAACCAGAAACTTTTGATATTATTACACAAGGTCGCGCCAAAAAGGGTGACGTTCTGGGTGTTGCACGGCTTGCTGGTATCATGGCTGCAAAACGAACTGCTGACCTGATCCCCTTGTGTCATCCGCTTCCAATCACGAAGGTTGCCGTTGAATTGGAACCCGACGCAAATTTGCCCGGAATTCGCATCATGGCAACGGTCAAAACCACAGGCCAAACTGGGGTCGAGATGGAGGCGCTAACGGCGGCATCCACAGCCGCATTGACCGTATACGACATGTCAAAGGCCGTCGACAAAGGTATGGAAATCGGCGGGTTACATGTTGTTCTTAAAGACGGTGGAAAATCCGGTCGCTACGAGGCACCTTGATGTCATTGGGCCGTTCGCTTGAATTATTCTTCATTGATGGCCGCCCTGACGGGATGCTCACTGCCGAGGTGTTTAATTGGACAGGGCATGTGCTGCGCATCCCACGCACCCAGATCAAACAGGGTTTAGACCGTCCAGAAAGCAAACACACCGGCGTTTATGTGTTACTTGGGCAGATTGACGGTGTTCCTACCGCATACATTGGTGAAGCCGAAAACATGCGTGCTGTGATTGCCCAACATGTCAGCGCAAAAGATTGGTGGGACGAGGCAATTTTGGTCTCTACCACTGGCGACATGCTGCACAAAGCGCACGTGAAATATCTGGAATCGAGTTTGGTAGAGATTGCACGTTCTGTCGGAAAAATGACCCTCGAGAACAGCTCAACCCCACCACGCAGCAGCCTGACAGAAGCTGCATTGGCGAATATGGAGAGTTTTCTTGATACTCTGAATATGGTTTTTCCAGCGATCAGGGTTGATATGTTCGACCAAAGAGCACGCCCCCCGCTACCCAGAAGTTTAGAACACTTGCAAGACGATCAAGAATACCTTTTTGAGCTTCGCGTTTCTAAACACGGTATCCATGCCACTGCTGTTCTGGAAAACGGACAGATCGTAGTTCAAAGTGGCTCTTTGGCCAAATCAGTTTGGACAAGCTCTTCAACCGCACAGAATACGCCATATCACCGGTTGCACACTGAATTATTGAACAACGAAACCTTGTTGGCACAAGGCGACACTGCCCTATTTACCAAGAATTATTCCTTTTCTAGCCCCTCAGCAGCTGCTGACGTGATTAAAGGGCACTCATCCAACGGCCGAACGGCGTGGAAGCACGTGCCAACAGGTATGTCGTTTGGCGAATGGGAAGCCCTACAGCTCGACATCAAGGAACTCGTCTAATGATCCCAGTTTCCCAAGCACTCGACGCGTTGTTCGACCTTGTCTCTCCCCTCGAGATCGAACTAGTCCCCTTGCGCAATGCAAACACCCGCGTTCTTGCCGAAACGCAATTTGCCACCCGCACACAGCCCCCCTTTGCCGCATCCTCGATGGACGGCTATGCGGTTAAAGCGGCCGAAGTCGAAGACGATTGCATGTTCAAGGTCATCGGTGAATCCGCCGCTGGCCACGCATGGCACGGCAAAGTTGGCGCGGGCCAAGCGGTACGCATATTTACGGGTGCGCCCGTCCCTGAAGGCGCTGATTTTGTTGTCATTCAAGAGGATGTGACGCGGCGTGGAGACCTCATCACTTTGAACCGTGATATCAGCCCGAAAACCAACATCCGCCCCGCAGGTGTTGATTTCATGCAAGGCGATCCGCTGTCTGCCCCGCGCATCTTGCAACCTGCTGACATCGCGCTTTTGGCCTCAATGAACATCGCGCAAATTCCGGTCTTTCGCCGCCCAAAGGTTGCTTTGATTTCAACTGGGGATGAGCTGGTTATGCCCGGTCAGACGCCAAAACCCGATCAAATCATCGCATCAAACACTTTCGGGCTTGCCGCAATGTTAGAAAACATAGGCGCGCAGGTCCGAATTTTGCCAATTGCACGCGACAACGCATCGTCACTGCGTACAGCATTTGGACTGGCCAAAGGGGCTGATCTGGTGATCACCATTGGCGGAGCGTCGGTTGGCGATCACGATTTGGTCGCGCCTGTCGCTGCAGAATTGGGCATGGAGCAGTCATTTTACAAAGTTGCAATGCGTCCGGGCAAACCGCTGATGGCTGGACGTTTGGGCAATATGGCGATGGTTGGCCTGCCCGGAAATCCTGTGTCTGCTATGGTGTGTGGGACGGTATTTGTCGCCCCCATGATACGTGTCATGCTTGGCCTGGCTAAATCGGCTGCCCCGCAACGTAGCATCCCCCTTTCTGCCCCAATTGGTGCAAATGGACCGCGCGAACACTATATGCGCGGCTTCGCCGACGCGACTGGTGTGCGCAGCGCCGACCAACAAGACAGCTCTCTTTTAAGCGTTCTGTCCCAATCAAATGTTCTGATTTTACGCCCACCAAACGATCCAGCGCGCGCTATCGACGAAATTGTCAATGTTATGGACATATAAGGAATAGTTGACACAAAACGAGAACATGCATAGAACAAAGCCACATCAACAGGGCTGAGGGCTAAGTATGCTGACCAAAAAACAATTGGATTTGTTGTCGTTCATTCACAAACGCGTACAGCGCGAAGGTGTCCCCCCCAGTTTTGATGAAATGAAGGAAGCATTGGACTTACGGTCCAAATCCGGCATTCACCGCCTGATTACAGCGCTTGAGGAGCGTGGATTTATCCGCCGCCTCGCGCACCGCGCACGCGCTATCGAAATTGTGAAATTGCCTGACAGTTTGGCCGCTAAAATAGGTGGGTTTACCCCACGTGTAATTGATGGGGACCGTCCCGATGGTCCGCCACCTGCCGCTGCTTTGCCCATTGAAGCTGTGCATGCCACAAACCTGCCCGTCATGGGCCAGATTGCTGCGGGTGTGCCAATTGAAGCCATCAATCAACTGTCGCATTCTGTTGCTGTCCCCGGTCAAATGTTGGCAGGCAATGGCAGTCATTATGCCCTTGAAGTTAAGGGTGATTCAATGATCGAGGCAGGCATCAACGACGGCGATGTTGTGGTTATTCGTGAAACGTCTGTAGCAGAAAATGGCGATATAGTTGTGGCCCTGGTCGAAGACCATGAAGCGACGTTAAAGCGTTACATGAAACGCGGTAATGCAATTTCGCTTGAAGCTGCAAACCCTGCCTATCCACCGCGCGTTTTCACAGACGATAAGGTGAAGGTTCAGGGTAAATTGGTTGGTCTAATCCGCACCTATTGATCTTTGAGGCATCAATTCAAAATAAGGCGGCTTTTTTGGCCCGCCTTATTTGTGGGCCGTTCCATTGGCCATGCGGACCAGATACGATCTCCACTGACATCTCTAGCCGAAATTAACTTAACTTCATCCCCCAAGGTATACAGCCCTATTGACCCATGCGCGCGTAAGGTTTCGGGATCAAAAACAATGCAGGGCCCTAGATTCCGCTCTACTTTGACACTTGCCACGATAACCTGCCCAACCTGGCAGCTTCCTTGAGCTTCAACCGCTTTTTTTCCAATCAGATGCACCAACTTATAGCTATCAATCTGCACAGATTTTACCTGCTTCGCACCTGCCCCCCACAGGCCAGCAGACCTGAGTTGGGTCGAGGGATCGCTATCATTCTCCAGCCAATTTCGCGCCACAAAGCCTGACCCTTTTTCCTTGCTTGACGCGCGGCCATCCCGCGTCATCACACCAATAAGTGACCCATTGTCGGCAATCAAAACCAGTGGCCTTTCGCCCCCTGCCCAGATCATGAAACTTGCGATCATTGGTATAATTCCCAGCACCCGCGCGCGCCCTTGCCACAAGATTAACCACATCGTCCCAATTGCAAGGATCGGCAAAACAATTGGCGACGGCCCCATCACATACCCGCGTGCGCCGTCCAGCTGCGCAACCCAGTGCGCAACACCCAATATCCAACGCAATCCTGCCCCCATGATGTGCAGGCCAAAAGCCTCGAATCCGAAGGGGGCAAGAACTGCCGCCAAAACAGCAGAAGGAATAATAATCAAACCCATCAACGGTACGCTCAGCAAATTTGCGATCAAACCATAGTGGGCCACGGTGTTGAAATGCGCGGCACAAATCGGGGCTGTTGCTAACCCTGCAATCCCCGAAGAAATCACGACAAGAAAAAATGGTTGCGCCCACTTTGGGCCAATCTGGGTTCCACTGTCACGCATCCATCCAAACACCGCTACCAATGCAGTGGTTGCCGCAAAAGACATCTGAAAACCGGGACCAAACAACGCCTCAGGGCGCAGGCATAAAACAATGATCGCGGCAATTGCCACAGTGCGCAAGCTGATAGCACGGCGGTTCAACATCACAGTACACAAGGCGACCGCAACCATGATAAACGCCCGTTCTGTCGCGACATTTCCGCCCGACATAGCCAGACAGCCCGTCGAAACCAGCAATGCGCCGCCTGCCGCAACCTTACGGGCCTGTATACGTGGTCCAATGTAGGGCAAGAAGATCAAGATTAGGCGCAGCACGGTAAACACAAACCCACTTAACAACCCCATGTGTAAACCCGAAATAGCCAGCAGATGGGCCGTATTGCTGGCCCGCAGATGACCCAACGCCTCTTGCCCGATACCGCTGCGGTCACCAGTTGTGACCGCGGCTGCAAAACCACCAACATCACCAATCAACACTGTGCGCACACGTTCAGAAATAGCCATTCGAACTTGGAAAACCCAAAGTTGCCAATCCTGCGTCGCAAGTTCCAGCCCCATCACTGGTGTTCTTGTATACCCAACCGCCCCCAACTGACCGAACCAGGCATGCCGTTGGAAATCGAAACCACCAGGTTCGACCGGGCCGCTGGGCGGTGACAAATGCCCCGTTGTCATCACCTTCATGCCGGGCTGTGGTTTAACGCCAAGTGCCGCATCTCCATGCAGCGAAATACGCACCTGTTTCGGTGTACGGTTCAGGCTAACCTTGTCTAACGTCACATTGTCCAAGGTAAGACGCACCACATCCGATGCACTTCGATCCATGCCTACAATTCGTCCTTCGATAGCCCCGTAATAACGCCACCCCAAGACAGGCGCGTCAAGGGAATGGGTCCGTATGGCTGCAATGGAAAACCCTATGCCAATCAGACACATGCAGACGACAATGGGGCTCAAAATTTCGTGCATCCACCGCGTCGCGATCAGACCCAATACGCCAAGCAATCCGACACCCAGATAAAGCGGATCGACGGGTTCAAACCTCAGCGAAAAATACACCCCTATGCCTGCGGCCAAGCAAACAGGGACCCAACCAAACATATGCCCGCGTTGGGATAGCAGATTAGTGACGATATGGTTGATGCCTCTCATGCTTGCCCCCGCTTTGCGCACTGGATAGACAGTGATCAACTCTACAACCCTCGTGGTTACTGAAAGGTAAATTCCCTTATGTCCGCAGCTTCATCCCAGCCCGTCGTCACCCGTTTTGCCCCGTCTCCAACTGGTTATTTGCACATTGGTGGTGCGCGTACGGCTTTGTTCAACTGGCTGTATGCTCGTGGCCGGGGCGGAAAATTCCTGTTGCGCATTGAAGATACAGATCGCGCCCGTTCCACCCCCGAAGCAACCACTGCTATTTTGCAAGGCATGGCATGGCTTGGCCTTGATCACGACGGCGATGTGATCAGCCAGTTTGACGGCGCGGCGCGGCACGCAGAAGTCGCACACGAACTTTTGGCGGCAGGCAAAGCCTACAAATGTTTCTCGTCCCAGGATGAAATTCAGGCGTTCCGCGACGCGGCCAAGGCTGAAAGTAAAAGCACCCTTTTCCATAGCCCTTGGCGTGACACTGATGCTACGGACCACCCTGATGTGCACTATGTTGTGCGGATCAAAGCGCCCCAAGACGGAAGCACAATTATCAAAGACGAAGTGCAAGGCGACGTGACGATCCGCAACGATCAATTGGACGACATGGTTCTTCTGCGCTCTGATGGCACACCCGTCTACATGCTGGCCGTTGTTGTTGACGATCACGACATGGCTGTGACCCACGTGATCCGCGGCGATGATCACCTGAACAATGCGGCACGTCAGATGATGATCTACAACGCCATGGGATGGGACGTGCCAGTCTGGGCGCATATTCCGTTGATTTTTGGCGGCGACGGCAAAAAACTGTCCAAACGTCACGGGGCCACGGGGGCCGAAGAATATCAGGCAATGGGCTACCCCGCCGCTGGTATGCGCAATTATTTGACCCGTCTAGGTTGGAGCCACGGAGACGACGAATTCTTCACTGATGCCCAAGCCCGCGACTGGTTCGACCTTAAGGGAATCGGCAAAAGCCCGGCCCGTTTCGATTTCAAAAAGTTGGAAAGCCTGTGTGGACAGCACATTGCACAAACAGGTGACGCTGCGTTGCAGAAAGAAATTATCGCCTATTTGGCCGTATCAGGCAAAGACGCACTAAGCGCGGCCCAAGCCGATGGGCTGCTCAAAGGTATGTATTGTCTCAAGGAACGGGCCAAAACCTTCCCCGAACTACTTGATAAAGCGGTATTTGTGCTGTCACAGCGCCCCATAACGCCAGATGAAAAGGCCGCAAAAAACCTTGGCGACGTATCCCGTGGTATACTGAAGGAATTGACGCCGCATCTGCATAATGTTACTTGGGACCGAGATAGCCTTGAGGCTGTTCTGAACGGCTTTGCCGAGGCTCAGGGCACAAAGTTTGGCAAGTTGGCTGGGCCTTTAAGGGCGGCACTTGCAGGACGCGCGGTAACGCCTTCGGTTTTTGATATGATGTTAGTTCTTGGTCAGGAAGAATCCCTGGCCAGATTGTCCGATGCAGCTGCTTAAACGGGTGCTACCTGAACACGGTTAACCGCTTTGTAAGTTGCGTGACGATAACGATATGCATGATGGGTCATTGGACCCAAAATTTGGGGGCCGACAAACTGGCCCAAACAATCGACAGGAGAAGCCTGTCCTGAACATAGATAGGGGATCACATGGCTGATACGCAAAAATCCGCAACGCTAACAATTGATGGCAAAGAGATTGATTTACCAATTTTTTCACCAACAGCTGGTCCTGATGTAATCGATATCCGCAAGCTGTACGCCCAAGCTGGTGTCTTCACGTATGATCCAGGTTTCACCTCGACCGCATCATGTGACAGCACGATCACTTTCATCGATGGTGACAAAGGTGAATTACTTCACCGTGGTTATCCAATCGACCAATTGGCCGAAAAATCCCATTACCTAGAAGTTTGTTATTTGCTGCTTTACGGTGAATTGCCATCCCCGACCGAACTTGAAGATTTCGAAGGTCGTATCACCAATCACACAATGATTCACGAACAGATGATGTATTTGTTCCGTGGCTTCCGTCGTGACGCGCATCCTATGGCGATTATGACAGGAGTTGTTGGGGCGATGTCCGCGTTCTATCACGATTCTACTGACATCTCTGACCCGTGGCAGCGCGAGGTGGCTTCGATCCGTATGATCGCCAAGATGCCAACAATCGCAGCAATGGCCTATAAATACACGATTGGTCAGCCGTTTGTGTATCCACGCAACGATCTGGATTTTGCGTCCAACTTCCTAAGTATGTGTTTCTCTGTTCCTTGCGAGGAATACGAAGTTAACCCGATCCTTTCACGTGCGATGGACCGCATCTTTACCTTGCACGCGGATCACGAACAAAATGCATCTACATCTACTGTACGTTTGGCATCATCATCTGGCGCGAACCCGTTTGCATGTATCGCGGCTGGGATCGCCTGCCTTTGGGGCCCTGCCCACGGTGGCGCAAACCAAGCTTGCCTTGAAATGCTTAAGGAAATTGGCACACCAGATCGCATTCCTGAATTTATTGCCCGCGCCAAAGACAAGAATGATAGCTATCGTTTAATGGGCTTTGGCCACCGCGTTTACAAAAATTTCGACCCACGTGCGGTTGTTATGAAGGAATCTGCAGACGAAGTTTTGGAACTTTTGGGTGTCGAAAACAATCCGATCTTGCAAGTTGCCAAAGAACTGGAACGCGCAGCCTTGGCAGATCCGTACTTTACAGACAAAAAGCTGTTCCCGAATGTCGATTTCTATTCAGGTATCATCCTTGAAGCGATGGGTTTCCCAACATCTATGTTTACTCCAATCTTTGCACTGTCACGCACTGTTGGTTGGATTTCGCAGTGGAAAGAAATGATTGCTGATCCACAAAACAAGATCGGTCGCCCACGCCAGCTGTACCTTGGCGAAACAGAACGTGCCTATGTGGATATCGAAAAGCGCTAAGTCGTTTTCGAACATACCAACAACAATGGCCTCACCTTTTGGTGGGGCCTTTTTTACGTTGGCGGTTCTTTAAAACTTACTTGTTTGCGAAATTCAGTACTTGGTGCAGGTGCTTCCACAGGGTGACCGCATTGTGTATTGCTAGGCCCGAAATGTGGTTCAAACATAAATGGATGACGGCCAAATTGCTGCGATTTCCTTCACAATAATGGTCAAGATATTTCATTGTTTCCAGTCTCGCTACATTGCAGTTCACTCAATTGACACCAGCGTTAAACCTTTTAAATTATAGCAAAATAGTGGCTGGGCGAAGAACATGTTAGCATTTGCACTTTTGGGATTACTTGGAATCGGATTGCTTGTTGATCTTGTCGCTGATGATGAAGACGTTCAGGAAACATCTGATGTGAATACGCTAGTTTCGGAATCTGGAACCACACTTGGTGATGAACGAGTAGATGATGTCGCAGGTGGCGATGGTGGCGATGGTGGCGATGGTGGCGATGGTGGCGATGGTGAAAACAGCATATTTGGTAAAGGTGGCAATGATTTCCTGACTGGCGGTGCTGGCGATGATCGCCTCTTCGGTGGAGATGACGATGATCATTTACTTGGTGAGAGTGGTGATGACTTTATTCGGGGTGGTGCCGATGATGACACTCTCTGGGGAGGCGAAGGTGCCGATACATTAATCGGAGACACCGGAAATGATATTATCTATGGAATGGACCTCCTTGACGAGGATGCATTCATCGAAAGTTCTCGTTTTGGGCCTGCAAGTTTCATTCCTTTTGATTTCGGTAAAGATACAGCAGAGGCAGACACCTTGTCTGGTGGTGCGGGCAACGACGTCTTATTTGTGGGTGCCAACGATATAGCCAACACCGGAAACGGCAGCGATATCGTTTCAACCGGCCTTTGGATGAAAGCAGGTGAATCAGCCACCATAACCGACTTCAAACAAGGCACTGATCTCCTCGCGTACAACTATGATGAATCTGACTCCGAACCAACTATTAGCTTTACCGAAAATCAGGACAACGATGCACAGCTTCGTATCAACGATGACGTTGTTCTTGTCCTGAGAGGCGTGGATTTCAGGACCCTTTCTGAGTCTGATGTACGCCTATTTCCCAACAAAGTTTAAGCGACTGTAGCCTTGATCAAACCCAATCCTGGGCTTTTCAACTCACTGTTGCAAGGGCTGCCACAATTTAGCCACATTGCTTGACGGGCGTATTTAGATGCCAATACATGTTAGAAAATAGTTAATTTGAAGGGGCACTGCCATGCTTTACATACTAATTTTTCTTTTACCCTCATTGGTCATTGGTTACGGAATTTATGAACTGGTCAATTACGACAACGGTGATGATGGCAATACCGATCAAACACTGGCTGGCACGGATGGAAGCGACCTTTTAAGCGGCGCACAAGGAAATGACATGATCAGCGGAGCGGCCGGCAATGATAGTATTGCTGGCGGGTCAGGCAACGACACTCTTTCTGGTGATGAAGGGGACGCCTTCATCGAAGGGGAACGTGGCAACGATCTAATTGACGGTGGCGCTGACCAGGATTACGTTACCTGCGGCGGCAGCGATGATGTTCTTTTGGGCCAAGGCGGAAATGACACCTTACTGGGTGGCGACGGCAACGACATTGTTGTGGGTGGTCAAAACGATGACACACTAACAGGTTTCTGGTGGCAAGGACTGGGTCGAGGGCAGCCAAGGCGACGATTCAGTTTCTGGCTGGTTTGGCTTTGACACTCTTATTGGCGGCGAAGGCGAGGATACCTTACGCGGCGGAAATGGGGGTGACCTTTTGTTTGGCGGCATTATTGAAGGTACACCGACTGACCCAAAGTTGCTTAGTCAACTGCGCGATGGCAGCTCATTGGCCCAGATTATAAACGTAGGAGCTGTTTCCAGTGTAACCTTGGTGGATGATGGTGATGCGGACATTTTGTCTGGCGGTGACAGAAACGACACCTTGTTCCTTGGTGCGGGCGACATTGGTGCAGGTGATGAAGGTAACGATACATTTGCCATACTCGCGGCCCAAGCAACCAACCCTACACAAGATTTCGCACTGATCAGGGATTACTCAAGTACTGATGATGCAATCGCGGTTGTTGTTCAAGACGGCTCTACCCCGATCATTACAGTAACGGCGGATAGTACCGATTCAATAATATCTATCGGCGAGACTGTGCTTGCCCACGTTACAGGTGCAGGGTCAACCTTGACCGCAGCCGATGTGACGATCATTTCTTCACCTACCGTTGGAGTGCTTGATCCGAATACATAACAACTTGCCTGCACGATCCAAAAATGGGACAAATTAAAATGCCACTTACCAAAGACGCAGAAGGCATCATCCCACAAACACAGTGGGATGCCCTTTTGCGTGCGCCAATCACCGGCACGGAATGTGCGTTTGTGGATGACCCTGAAACGGAAGAAGAACGTATCGTTGTGATTTACAACGCTCGAAATGCACCACCAGTTGTGACGGTAGATGTGAATAAGGACGGTTCACTGGTCACGCTGAAAGCCGACGGCGCACCAATCGCGGTAATGTCGTGCCAATCTAAGAAGGCACCATGCGCCGAGGACGTGATGCTTGTCGCCCGGCACACACCTTATTCTATTTAGCGGCCTTCAAAATCCGCTGGACGCTTTTCACCAAAAGCTAAAACGCCTTCTTTGAAGTCACGTGTCCGACCACATTTTCCTTGTTCTGCTGCCTCAAGTGTCAGCTGTTCATCAAGGGTATTGTCCCAAGTTCCACGAATTGCAGTCTTCACAGATGCAAATGCAGCGGTTGGCCCATTCGCCAAATGCGCGGCGCGGGCTTTCCAGTGATCCGCAAACTTGGCGTCATCCACCGCTTCCCAAATCATACCCCAGTCATCCGCCTGACGGGCTGTAATCTTGTCCGCAAACAATGATGCCCCCATCGCTTTGGCTGTGCCCATCGTGCGCGGCATCGTGTACGTGCCACCTGCATCTGGCATCAGACCAATACGGGTAAACGCCTGCATGAAATATGCGCTTTCAGTTGCGATCACGACATCAAACGCGAGCGCAAGATTGGCCCCTGCCCCCGCAGCTGCACCGTTAACGGCGGCGATCGTTGGCACAGGGCAATCAAAGATCGCGCGCAACATTGGTTCGTATTCATCGCGCAATGTTTGTTCAGGATCTGATCCCTGACCAGAGCTGTCACCAAGATCCTGGCCAGAACAAAATGCCCGACCTGCGCCAGTCAAGACAACACAACGAGCTTTGCGCCCACCTTGTTTCATAGCATGTTGGATTTCAGCACGCATCTGCGTGGACATCGCGTTCATCACATCAGGGCGATCCAGCGTGATCACCGCAATATTGTCGTTCAATTCATATCGTAGCGTTTGATATTCCATAGCATGATGTCCTTTGGCTTAAATTAAGGATATTTATATCAAACCCATTGGAACACAAAAGTGAAACCACGCGTCATTCCTTGGAATTGCTACCTAAAATTTCGCGCAAGCGGGTTTCTTCGGCGTCACTTAGGGCATCATTGCCCGGCTCATTGGCCGACGATCTGCCGCGCAAGTAGATGAATCCCATCCCTGCGGCCAACAACAACATCAGCGGACCAGCCCCCCACAACAGCAACGTCGACCCACTTGCCCGTGGTTGCAGCAGCACATATTCACCGTACCGTTCCACTATGAAATCTACAGTTTGGTCATCACTGTCACCCGAAATCAGACGTTCGCGCACCAGAATACGCAAATCACGCGCCAGTGACGCATGGCTTTCATCGATGCTTTCATTCTGACACACCAAGCACCGTAGGCCTTTGGATATGTCACGTGCGCGGGCCTCAAGCACGGGGTCAGCCAGAATTTCATCTGGCTCAACCGCCCAAAGCGGCGATGCAATTAACATCAGGATAAAAACAAGGTGTTTCATTCTGCAGGCACCGGTTGTGCGTTCGATTTACGTGCGCCCGCAGCCACGCGGAAACGGCGATCCGACAGGCTGAAACAGCCCCCCAACGCCATAAGCAGACAACCGATCCAAATCCAACTGGTCAATGGCTTAACATAAACACGCACTGCCCAGCCGCCGGCATCTTGTTCGTCGCCAATCACCACATAAACGTCACGCGCAAGATTGGCGTTAATCGCAGCCTCGGTTGTTGGCATTTGCGCCACTGGATAAATCCGCTTTTCTGGGCGCATTTCAGACAGAACAGTTCCATCACGAGACAATGTAATGTCCGCAATTGTCGCCAGGTAATTTGGCCCCTCTTCGTCTGCGACCCCGTTCAATGCAATGGTATAGGCCCCCACATCATAAGGCTGACCAACTTGTGCAACCCGAATATCCTCATAGGCCCAAGACGTAATCCCAGCGACACCCAGCATCGTGATCCCAAGCCCAGAATGGGCAAGCAATTTACCCCAATCCGCACGTGGCAGACGCATCATGCGGCCGAAACGGTTTGCGCCACGCCCTGTCCGCGACATCAAATCGATAACAGCACCCATGACAATCCAAGCCGCCAAAAACACGCCTATTGGACCCAGAACAGAACGGCCCGTTTGCATCGCCCAAACCAGCCCAGCAATTGCCAAAGCCAATACAAAGGCATAGCGCAGCGGATACATCGCCGTTTTGATCTGCGCACGTTTCCAAGGCAGCATCGCACCAACAGGTAAAACAAGCCCTAAGACCAACATAAACGGCGTGAATGCCATGTTAAAAAACGGCGGGCCAACTGACAGTTTGCGATCAAAGAACATCTCGGCCACCAGTGGCCACATTGTGCCTACAAAGACCACAAAACAACTGACGGCCAATAGAATATTATTGGTCAGCAATGCACCTTCACGGCTGACCAAACCAAAGACACCTTTGGCCTCCATCGTCCCTGCCCGCACCGCGAACAAGATCAACGCACCACCGGTAAAGAACCCAAGGATCATCAGGATAAACACGCCACGTTCAGGATCATTTGCGAACGCATGAACCGACGTCAACAGGCCTGAGCGCACGATAAACGTGCCGATCAAGGAAAAGCCAAACGCCAAAATCGCCAGTAAGATCGTCCACGATTTCAGACTTTCACGCTTTTCGACCACAATGGCTGAATGCAGCAATGCAGCGGCCAATAACCACGGCATAAACGACGCGTTTTCAACTGGATCCCAGAA
Source organism: uncultured Paracoccaceae bacterium (assembly GCA_905182355.1). GTDB lineage: Bacteria > Pseudomonadota > Alphaproteobacteria > Rhodobacterales > Rhodobacteraceae > Ascidiaceihabitans. The sequence goes on from CAJJBH010000022.1 coordinate 33,858, forward strand.
CCAAAAACCACCCCAGCCAAGTTCATAATAGGCCCACCACGATCCAAGCGCGATGCCGATGGTCAGGAATATCCACGCGGCCAATGTCCACGGACGCACCCAGCGGCCCCACGCAGCATCAACACGCCCCTCAAGCAACGCCGCCACGGCAAAGCTGAACGTCATGCTTAGGCCCACATATCCCAAATACAAAAACGGCGGATGAAATGCCAAACCGGGGTCTTGCAACAACGGGTTCAGATCTTGCCCATCAAAGGGTGGCACAGCAAGACGTGTAAACGGATTGGACGTGAATAAAATAAACGCAAAAAACGCGACACCAATTGCCGCTTGAACAGCCAGTACACGCGCCCGCAAACTTGGTGGCAGGTTGGTGCCAAACCACGCAGCCATCGCGCCAAACAGGGACACAATCAGCACCCAAAGCAGCATAGACCCTTCGTGGTTGCCCCATGTTCCGCTAATTTTATACAGCATCGGTTTGGCTGAATGGCTGTTCTGGACAACAAGCAACAGACTGAAATCAGACGATATAAATGCCCACATCAATGCACCAAAGGCAAACGCTGTTAGCATGAATTGGGCAGACGCCGCAGGTTCTGCCACAGACATCCACGACCGCCATCCCTTATGCGCCCCAATCAGCGGTACAAAGGTTTGCACAATCGCGACCAAAAAGGCCAAGATCAGGGCAAAATGTCCAAGTTCAGTGATCATCCGTGACGCATCCATCAATAAGGCTTGGACAGACTATAGTGCCTGCCCCAAACCACGCCAATCATATTCGCGCCTCAGCTGGCTTCACATTGTCGCGGGGTAGGCTGTTGTTTTGCGCCAAGCCTCTAAAGCTGCATTCGCGTCAGGCAAAAGCGAGGCACTGGCAAGTCGCACATCAGATCCGGCATCCGCGACACCAACACTTGCCGCGCGTAATGCGCGCAGCGCCTTAATGTTGCTCATTACTTGGGGAACATGCGCCATTGTACCTACAATTTCACGCTGGAACTGCTGGCTTTTTACTTGATGACGCGCGCCGAAATAGAACGATACAATCACCCCCAGCAACCACCACATAGGTTCAGGCACCAGTGCAATGCCTTGCATACGTTGGGAAAACCACAGCGGATCAACCATCGCGGCGATAAACATCCCCAACGTGCCAAGGGCCAATGCGGGTCGTGGCACACGGTTCAACCCATCCATAAACCGATCAAACGCGCCCTGACGCGGCGCGGCGAATTCCGCGCCGTATTGGGTCATCGCCTGCATTTGAACCTGCGCCCCGCGCTTTGATCCCGCTTCCGCATTCTCGCGAAACACTTCGACCGTATCGCGCAGCACGTTATTGCCGCCGCCAAATATCATTTGAAACATCCGTTCAATCATGCCCATGATGCGACCCTTTTTTGAAATTCTGATTGGTTCATATGATACTTAGGTGCCATAAATTCCTCGGCCCGCCGTATCCATCCGCCCTTTTGGCCCGCACGGGTGCACGCATAATTGCAGCTGGCTGGGCGGCGATCTGCAATGCGCAGATAATAGTTGCGCCGCGCAATACCGCAAGCGTCCACCAGATATCCATTGGCCTGCTTACTTGCAGCACCCACAGCATCCAGTGACTGCGGCCCCAATGCACCGTCAACAGACACCTCAAACCCCATATCCCACAGCAATCGCTGTAAAATCTTGATCGCGTTGCACCCTGCATTCACGTACATGTCGAAGACCGTGGCATGCAAGGGTTCCGGAAAATGTGCAATCAATGGCGCATCGAAATAGTGTTTGATAAAGATATCGACGGCTTGCGTTTGGGTTAACGCGCGCACCTCAAATGCATCCACATCCCCGTCGCAATCCAAATCCAGACCAAGGCGGCGCATGGTGTGAATGGTGACGCCAAAATTGGTGCCCCCCCGGGATCATCAGGATCATTCACATAGCCACCTTCACGGTGCACAATTTCTTGGGCTATCTTTTCCACTGTTTGCATCACCTACTCCTCACGCCAATTTAGACGTGGGTCAGATGATCAATAAATGGTTAATTTGTGGTAGGTGTAGCGTACGCTAGCTGCCCTCAGGCTCCACATAGACACCCTGCGCTTTCAAAGCGTCAATGACCTCAGTTGGCATGTAAGTTTCATCATGTTTGGCAAGAATTTCAGTCGCTTCAAAGACACCGTTGATGTAACGACCCGTGGCAACTGTGCCTTGACCCTCTTCAAACAAGTCAGGGCGTATTCCAGTATAGCTGACCGGAATAGTTGCGCCGCCATCCGTGACAGCAAAGGTGATGCTTTCGCCTTGGCCAATGACCAAACTGCCGTCGGCAACCAGCCCACCAATCCGAAACACTTCCTTTGGACCGGGCGGTGTTTCGGCCACTTGGCTGGGTGAACGGAAAAAATTGATGCCATCTTGTAGCGCGTAACCGATCAAAACCGTGGACAATGTCAAAGCCACAGCCATAACCGCAATCACTTGTATACGGCGTTGTTTTTTAAGCGATTTCATCAATTACTCCAAACGTTACGGGAACAGCGGTGCCATCATCAAACCTGTTGTCTCAAGAATACCTAACATCAGATTGGCATTTTGCAACGCCTGCCCACTGCTGCCTTTGGTCAAATTATCAAGTGCAGCGATCACAATTGCGCGTCCGTCGATGCGGTCAGCAACCACACCGATGTGACAAAAGTTCGATCCACGAATGTGGCGTGTGCTTGGGACCTCGCCCATTGACAGCAGTTCGATGAAGGGTTCATCCGCATAAGCAACTGCAAGCGTGTCATAAATAACCTGCGCATCACCCTTCACATAGGTCGTAGCCAGAATGCCGCGATTGGCTGGAACCAAATGCGGCGTAAACTGCACTTTAACGTCACGACCCGCGACTGCGCTGAATTCCTGGTCAAACTCGCCCAAGTGACGATGCGTGCCGCCAACAGCATAGGCATGATAACCCTCTGACAGTTCAGCATGCAGAAGGTTCTCTTTCAGCGCACGACCCGCGCCAGAAACGGCACATTTCAGGTCCAATATGATCTCGTCCAGATCAATCACACCTGCTGCAATCAAAGGGCGCAGCGCAAATTGGCCCGTGGCCGCATTGCAGCCTGTGCCAGCCACCAAACGGGCCACTTTGATCTGTTCACGGTAAAATTCGCTTAGGCCATAGACCGCTTCACCTTGCATTTCCAAAGCGGCGTGTGGATTGCCATACCACGCTTCGTATGCTTCAGGATCGCGCAGACGGAAATCAGCGCTCAGATCAACAATCTTCAACGTTTTGGGTAGCCCGCTAATAACTTCTTGGCTGGTCTTGTGCGGCAGCGCACAAAAACACAAATCGATGCCAGTCCATTCAATTTCATCGAACTTCACCATGTCAGGCAGGTCCAGATGGCGCAGATGCGGAAACACTGACGCAAGTGATTTTCCAGCTTTAGAAAACGCCCCCAAGGCTTTTATTTCCATTGTAGGATGTTCAGAAATTAGGCGGATCAGTTCAGCGCCCGTGTAGCCACTGGCACCCAAGATTGCGATATTATAGGTCATGTTGTTTCTCGATTTATGTAGAACGGGATCACGCGGCGGTAAACGTGATCGGTCGACGCAAAAATTGGGTGGCGCGGTCGGACACCCGTTTGGGATCACCTGTCGTTAGATAAGCAGATGATCCACTACCGATCTTGTCCGCATGACGGGTCAGGTAATCGGCAAGGCTTTCGCCCACCAAGGCCGCTTGTGAATACACTTTCACATCCGCGCCAAGGGCTGCCTGAAATGCGTCCAACAACAATGGATAATGCGTGCAGCCCAAAATTGCAGCCTGCGGTTCAGGCATTTTACGCTTCAACGCGTCCACGTGGCTGCGCACCATCGCTTCGGCCAAAATCATATCACCGTCTTCAATCGCATCAACCACCCCGCCGCACGCTTGCGCCTCGATATCAACGCCAATTGCGCGAAACGCCAACTCGCGCTGAAACGCACGGCTGGAAACCGTTGCAGGCGTCGCAAACAACGCCACGTGCTTCACATCAACTTCGCGGGGTGGGGAATTGTCCCCCCAATCGCGTTCTGTTAACGCTTCGATCAGCGGAACAAACACACCAAGGACGCGCTTATCTTCGGGGACCCAGCCTTCCTGCATCCGGCGCAAGGCCGCGGCAGATGCAGTGTTACAGGCCAAAATCACCAGATCACACCCTGCATCAAAAAGCCGCTGCACAGCCGCGCAGGTCAGCGCATAAATATCGTCCGCAGTGCGCACGCCGTAAGGGGCATTTGCGCTGTCCGCGAGGTAAATGAAATCAACGTCAGGCAGACGCTTTTGCGCTGCCTCTAGAACAGTTAACCCGCCCAAACCACTGTCAAAAATACCAACTGCCATGCTTTTTCAGGCGCGATGCCTGTCCTCAAATTCATATCCAAAATTAAAAGATTTAACTGGATTTGGATTCAGCTCATACGTGGCTTTGCGCAGGAAATCCATCATCTGTTTGGACTGAGTTGCGAAAGGGTCCAAAACGTCACGCCCAATGGGGTCACCAATGACCACGCGTACGGGGGTATCGACCCGTGTTTTAAATTCTTTTATCAATAATCCAAGGCGCAATGTCGAATGCAAATGGCTGGCGATTTGGAATAGGCGGCTGGTGTGTCCGTCAAAATAGATTGGCACGACTGTGGCATTCGATTTAGCGATCATGCGGGCGGTAAAGCTGCGCCATTGGGGGTCCATCGGGAAACCAAATGGGCGTTGCGCCGTGCTAACGGTCCCCCCCGGGAATACGCCAATCGCACCGCCCTGCCCCAAGTAATCCAAAGCCGTTTTACGCGTAGCGATGTTGGCATGCATCGCTGTGCGCGTGCCATCGAACGAAATCGGCAAAACAATCCGGTTCAGGTCTTCAGATTTACGGAACACGCTGTTGGCCAAAATCCGGAAATCGCCGCGCGATTGCGACAAAATATGCCCCATCATCAAACCATCAAGAATGCCGTAAGGGTGGTTTGCAATCAAAATCACAGGACCATCACGGGGGATATTTGACAGCGCACCACCAACCACATCCAAACTTAGACCATAGCGGTCCAGCATGACCTCCCAGAAATCACGCCCCTGCGCGACTTCGTCCTCGTAGCCTTTGGCCCGCTTAATTAGGCGCAAACGACCTGTCGTGTTTTCCAACAATCGCACAACCGTACGCCCGCCCCGCGAATTGGCGGAATGGGCGTAACTTATTTCACGCGCAATGCCGCGTTTTTTCAAAGACATCGTGGACCCCGTCCCGATTAGATCATTCAGCCGCCTTCAACATCGGCGCACCACCGGATGCAATGACCGACAGCAGTTCTTCACGACGTTTGGCTGCCTGCGCTTCGTTCTTAATTTTCACAGGTCCAAAGCCACGGATTTGCAACGGCAGTTCAGCCAACGCAACCACCGCGTCCCGTGTTTGATCGTTCACCACCTTCAACACAGCCTTCATATCGGTTTCGTACTGCGCAATCAGCGCCCGCTCCATTTTGCGTTCAGCCGTATAGCCGAACACATCAAACGGTGTGCCGCGCAAACGTTTCATCTTCGCCAAAATTCGCAAGGGACGTTCCAGCCACGGACCAAATTCGCGTTTCAATGGCCGACCATTGGCACCCATCTTGGACAGAAACGGTGGCGCAAGGTTGAAGGTCATTTTAAAATCGCCATCAAATTCGGCTTTTGCCTTAGCACGCGTATCAAGCAACAGTCGTGCCACCTCGTATTCGTCCTTGTAAGACAATAACTTATGATAGCCCTGCATCGCAGCGTCTCTCACAACTTCGTCCTCAATTGCGTCAACAAAAGCACGGTATTTCTTTGCCAATCCCTTGCCCTGATATCCAACCAGTTGCGCGGCGCGGTACTCAATTTTTTCAGCCATGCCTTGCGGCAGTTTCACCACTTTAGGCGACAAAATTGCTGCAGCATCTTCCGGGAACAACACCGCCCAACGCCCAATCTCGAACGCGCGCAGGTTCTGGTCCACAGCGGCCCCGTTCAGCGTGATCGCAGCAACAATTGCCGCGTGAGACAATGGAATATATCCTCGTTGCCACGCTGCGCCAAAGATCATCATGTTCGAGAATATCGAATCCCCCAACACAGCCTTTGCCAAATCAGATGCATCAAACAGATCAACAGCGTCACGCAGCCGCGCCTCAAGCGCGAGGGTCATACGTTCCGTGGGCAGTCTGAATTCGGTGTCGCGCGTAAAATCACCCGTTATGATTTCATGAGAGTTTACAATCGCACCTGTGCGCCCTGCTTTCGTCAGGCCAAGCGTCTTGGCACCAGCCGACACAACCAAATCCCCCCCAATCAGCACATCACATTCGCCCGTAGCGACACGGATAGCGGAAATATCATGCGGATCGTTGGCAAGACGACAATGGATATGCACAGCGCCCCCTTTTTGGGCAAGGCCAGCCATTTCCATCATTCCAGCGCCTTTGCCATCAATATGGGCGGCTTGGGCGATCACAGCGCCAATGGTCACAACACCGGTGCCCCCAACGCCAGTGATCACGACGTTCCACGTGCCATCAATCTTCGGCAATTCCGGCATCGCCATGTCGGGCAGCATCAATTCAGTTGTCGCTTCTTTACGCACAACTGCGCCTTCAAGGGATACAAACGACGGGCAGAACCCGTTCACGCAGGAAAAATCTTTGTTACAACTGGATTGGTCAATCGCACGTTTGCGACCCAATTCGGTTTCTTTCGGGACCAAGGACACGCAATTGGACTGGACCCCGCAATCACCACAGCCTTCACAAACATCCGTATTGATGAACATACGTTTGTCGGGATCAGGGAAGAGACCACGCTTGCGTCGACGGCGTTTTTCAGCGGCACAGGTCTGGATATACACAATGGCGCTGACACCTTGCAGCTTGGCAAACCGTTCCTGCACTGCTTGCAATTCGGCACGTTCATGAATTTCGATACCCTTAGGAAAAGCGTCGAAATCGACATCTTCCTTTTCGTCGTAAACAACAGCCAGATTAATCATGCCCATCGCCTTCAGCTCGTTCACGATCTGATCTGCTGGCAATCCACCTTCATGGCTTTGGCCACCTGTCATGGCAACCGCATCATTATAAAGGATTTTATAGGTAATATTTGTACCCGCGGCCAAAGCCGCGCGGATCGCCATCACGCCAGAGTGATTGTAGGTTCCGTCACCCAAATTCTGGAAAACATGGGTGCGGGTGGAAAACGGCGCTTCGCCAATCCAGTTCGCCCCCTCGCCACCCATATGGGTAAAACCAAGCGTTTCGCGGTCCATCCATTGCGCCATAAAATGACAGCCAATGCCTGCGTATGCGCGTGATCCTTCGGGGACTTTGGTGGATGAGTTGTGCGGGCACCCTGAACAGAAATACGGCAAACGGGCTGCGATTTCTTCAGCGTTGTCAGAACGACGGGCTTCATCCAGTGCGGACAAACCAGCCAAGATACCCGACGTGTTACGCCCCTCTTCAACCAGAACCTGCCCTAATTTTTCAGCAATCTCGACAGGATCCAGTGCCCAAGCCGCGCTAAAAAATTCAACGCCTTCCTTCATGCCACCGTAAACGCGGCGGCCACGGCGATCATCAAACAACGCCTCTTTGATCTGAACTTCGATCAGCTTACGCTTTTCCTCGATAACAACAATCACGTCCAGATCGTCGGCCCACGCATTAAAACCGCGCAGATCAAGCGGCCATGTTTGACCCACTTTATACGTGGAAATCCCCAAACGGGTCGCCTCGTCGGCATCGATGTTCAACAGGGACATGGCGTGGATCAGATCAAGCCAATTTTTCCCAGCCGCGACGAAACCTATCTTGGCTTTTTCATCGCCCCATACGCGTTTGTCCATCTTGTTGGCATGACTGAACGCTTCCGCTGCATGGCGCTTGTAGTTGATCAAACGGGATTCTTGAGCAATGCGTTCATCAACAAGGCGAATATTCAAACCGCCCTCAGGCATATCAAAGTCGGGCGTGACAAAAGACTGGCGGTGCGGATCACCATCAACCACCGATGTCACTTCAACCGTGTCTTTCATGGTTTTCAGGCCAACCCAGACCCCTGCAAAGCGAGACAAGGCCCAGCCATACAGCCCGTAATCCATCACCTCTTGCACACCCGCAGGGCTAACAATCGGCATATAGGCATCTACCATCGCAAATTCGGACTGGTGCAACACGGTTGAGGATTCGCCAGTGTGGTCATCCCCCATCGCCATCAACACGCCGCCCGCAGGTGAAGTGCCAGCCATATTGGCGTGCCGCATCACATCTCCGGACCGATCTACCCCCGGACCCTTGCCGTACCAAAGGCCAAAGACACCATCGAATTTGCCTTCGCCGCGCAATTCAGCCTGCTGTGCACCCCAATGAGCGGTTGCTGCTAAATCTTCGTTAACGCCAGCCTGAAAAGTCACATCATGAGCGGAAAGCGGCTTAAGCGCCCGTTCCATCTGCATATCAACGGCACCCAAAGGTGATCCGCGATAACCGGTGACAAGCCCTGCAGTGTTCAGCCCAGCGGCCACATCACGGGCTTTCTGCATCATCATCATACGAACCAAAGCCTGCGTTCCGTTCAACAAAACAGGGCTTTTTTCTAGATCGTAACGGTCGTTTAGTGAAATCTTTTGCGTGCTCATCATGGCCTCCCCAGCGTTGATCAGTCTAGCAGTGCTGTGCCTAGGTTAGGTCACAAAAGCTGACCTGTATAGTTATTTTTACATTTGATCCAAAAAAGGTGAATAGACTGTATCAGTCAACTCAAAACAAACTATAATGGGTCCAAATATAAATTGTGCTGTTAGCTGGAAGTAGACAGATGGATTGGGACAAACTTAGAATATTTCACTCAGTCGCTGATGCTGGCAGCCTAACACATGCGGGTGACAAGCTGAACCTGTCGCAATCCGCAGTCAGCCGTCAGGTCCGCGCACTTGAAGAAGCCTTGGACGCAACCCTGTTTCACCGCCACGCCCGTGGGTTGATTTTGACAGAACAAGGGGAGCTGCTGTTTGACGCGACCACTGCCATGTCCAAACGCCTTGAAGCTGCCGCGGCCCGTATCCGTGACAGCGAAGAAGAAGTGTTTGGCGATCTGCGTGTGACAACCACAACAGGGTTTGGCACGTTATGGCTGGCCCCGCGCCTGCCCAAACTTTACGAAAAATACCCCGATTTGAAGGTCGATTTGATGCTCGAAGAGCGCGTGCTTGATTTGCCCATGCGTGAAGCCGACGTTGCCATCCGCATGAAAGAACCATCCCAAGCAGACCTAATCCGCAAACGCCTAATGAGCGTGCGGATGCGGGCCTATGCGACCAAAAGTTACCTCAAAGACAATCCGGTCCCCCTGCAGCTTGAAGATATGAAGGACCACCGCCTGATTTGTCAGAACACAGATTCTGCGCAAGTTGGGGCAAGCGTCAGCCTTGTTAAAGAACTGATGACCTATGACGTGAAATCAACACTGACGGTCAACAACTACTTTGGGGTGCTTCAGGGCGTGCTGAACAATCTGGGAATCGGTATCCTTCCAGACTACGTAATTCAAGATTTTCCCGACCTTGTGCGCGTACTACCAGAGGTCGAATCGGCAGAAGTGCCCGTTTTTTTGGCCTATCCAGAGGAATTGCGGCACTCCAAGCGCATTTCTGCCTTCCGCGACTTTGTGCAAGATGAAATTATTTCATACCGCAAGGCATTGAGAAATAAAGAAATTACCTAGCTATGCACAAGACGCATAGCGGGTAATCCGCCCCTGAGGCACATTGCACATTGAATGGGCACTCCGTGAACCCTAAATGAAGTTGTGAAGGCGGCGGGTACATTCGTGTGCCCCACCTTCACCTCCCTGTTGGACTTGGCCGAGCTTCGTGCTCGGCCTTTTTTTTGCCGGAATGACTTCCCCTATCCCTTCTTTTCGAACGGCGTCTGTGCACTTTGTCCCTTGATCAAACGACGGAAACACGGTCAGTTTACGTTTAGTTCAAGACACAGATTAATCAGGGACGGTTCGACAATGCATTTCATCAAAATTTTGGTGCTCACCGCACTGCTTGCCTTCGGCCTATCTGCCCCCGCTAACGCCCAATCATTATTTTCGACCAGTTCGGCCCCTGCCGACACCACGGTCACGCTCCCCGATCCTTTGACAGAAGAGGCCGCAAACGCGCTGATCTCGCGGCTGTCGGACAACGAAGTACGCGCCCTGCTGCTGGATCAGTTGAACGCCCAGACGGTTGAAGTGGACGAAAGCGCAGGGCTAACCGAATTCTTTTATCACGCCACAACAGGTGCTGCGAGCCAAGTCGGATTGTCCATTAAAAGCTTACCGATATTCTTCGAAAAGCAACCCCAGGCCTTCGCAACCTTTTACGGCAAAATCGGCTTTGACGGCCTGTTAAAACTACTGGGCTACATGATCATCATGTTTGGCGGTGCTATCATAGCCGAGCTCATTTTCCGCCGCTTGATTATGAAATGGCAAATCCAGCCCCCCGCCGATTTCAACAATATCACCCTGCGCGAAACCATTGTTTTCCTAACACAACGCTTGGCGCGTGAAATTCTTGCTGTGGTCGTGTTTATCTTAGTGGCGATGAACATCGGCATGGCGATCATGCCCCCCTTCTTGGGCAGCGTTGTTGGGCTGATCGGGCCATATCTGATCGCTTTCCCACGGTTAATGCTCGCAATTGGACGTTTTCTATTCGCGCCAAACAACCACTATTTCCGGCTCCTCAATGTGGATGATAGAACCGCCAAAGCAGCCGTCTTCCACAACTTTGGCATTGCGTTTTTAATTGGATTTTCATTCGTTCTTCTTCAATTCAACGGATTTAATGGACTGCCACGCGGGGAAACACGCATTGGGTTTTGGCTAAATTTAGCGGTTCACGTCTATCTTGCTGTCATCGTCTGGAAATACCGAGGGGAAATGAGCGCGATGATGCGGGGCTTTGATCCTGACGTCACACCAGCCGAGGATCGTATGGCGCGGGCCTTTCCATATTTCGCGATCTGCGTCTCTTTGGGGATCTGGTGGATCACCCAAATCATTGTGAGCTACGGCAACTTTGCCCTGCTGGATGGAGCACCGCATTACAAAACCATGGCACTGCTGTGGTTTGCACCCGCAATGGACACCTTGATCCGTGGTTTGGTACGTCACCTGACACCTGGCATGACTGGCGAAGGGCCAGTGGCTGAACGCGCATACCGCTCTGCCAAACGCTCCTACATCCGCATTGGACGTGTTGTGGTCTTTGGCATTGTCATCATGATGATCGCCAGCTTCTGGGGCATGTCACCAAACAATATCGCTTCAGCAGGCGTCGGACCACAATTGGCCGCCAAATTGATGGAATTCCTCGTCATTATAGCAATTGGCTACCTGATCTATGAAATGGTGTCGCTTTATATCAACCGTAAACTTGCCGCTGAACTGACCGCTGCAGGCTATATGCCTGATGAGGAAGCTGTTGGCGGCGACGGTGGCGGTGCGGGCGGTTCCCGTCTGTCCACAGTCCTGCCTTTGATCCTAATGGTGTCACAGGCCACGATCGTCATCGTGTTCTTGCTGCTTGGACTTGGCAACATCGGTGTCGACACCACGCCCCTACTGGCTGGTGCTGGTATCGCGGGCTTGGCCATTGGTTTTGGCGCACAAAAGCTGGTCACAGATGTTGTATCCGGCATCTTCTTCCTGATCGACGACGCCTTTCGCGTGGGCGAATACGTCGAGGTCGAAGGGACGATGGGCACGGTCGAGAAAATCTCGATCCGGTCCATGCAATTGCGCCACCACAAGGGGCCAGTGCACACGCTGCCTTACGGCGAAATCCCGAAAATCACCAACTTTTCACGCGATTGGGTGATTATGAAACTGCGCTTTACCGTGCCGTTTGATACGGACCCGAACAAAGTTAAAAAGATCTTTAAGAAGATCGGCCAAGACATGTTGGTGATGGATGAATTCAAGGACGACTTCCTACAGCCCTTCAAATCCCAAGGCATGCTTGAAATCGACGATGTAGGCATGGTGTTCCGCGGCAAGTTCATGGCCAAACCGGGCACACAGTTCACCATCCGCAAGGAAATCTTTAACCGTGTGAACGCTGCATTTGCCGAAAACGGGTTGGAATTTGCGCGCCGCGAAGTGCGTGTGGCCTTGCCCTCGATGGGTGACAGGGAACTCACGAACGACGACAAAACCGCAATCGCTGCCGCGGCTACACAAGCAGCCCAAGCACAGCTTGCAGAAGGGGCTGCGGGTCAGAAAGACGATCGCTAATTACATTTTACTCTGACCTAACCACGCCATCGAAGACCTCATAAATGTAACAACTCGGACTAAACGGGTTTCGTGTCTCAAAGCACGCGTTTTGGCGTGTCGACAGGTCGTCTAGCTGCGCAGATAGACGGATGGATAACGTCCGCACGCCCCAAAGAATAGCCGCCATATCCCAAAGCATACAACAAATATCCCTACTGGTATATTCGCGCCCAAATGCACCACATCTCTATCCCCTTCGACCTAAGACATCCGCCCTCCTGCCCTGCAAAATATCTTCTAAAAGCTGCGTGAGGACAAAACGCAGCGCTAAGCGGAAACAAATTCGGATAAGGGGACGAGAAATATGGCGATCTTTGACAATGTAATTTGGCTAACCGGGACAGGTGGCACAGCCTTAAAAGGTCTAACCAGACTTTCCTTCTTTACTTGGAATGGCCTTTCCCGCGCCACTTTCCAGACACAGTCACCGCATACCAATTCCTAATAGATTTGTGTGATCCTTACTTGGATTTCACTATGTAATTTTACTAAGTGGTGTGCAAAATGGCTAACGAGACCCTTCAAGTTTATAACTTTGCCAGTGGTGACAATACCTATCCTCACTCTGGCAACTTTACGATTGGCGTCGCTGGTTCGATCAGCGTCGACGATTCTGACGGGTTCGATGATGCAATATTTGGGGATCTCACCCACACGGGTGGCGCAGACACCGCCGATCAAAATGTAACGGCATCGTCAGTTGCAGGGATTAATGTCACTGATACCGTGGATTTGCGTTATAAATACACTTTCACGGGATCTGACGGTTCAAGTGGTACGATCTACTTCGTCGCGACCAATGATACAGCAAACTATGGTCCTTTGTTCATGTCGGACACCCCACTTACACCGAGTGTCACATACACTTTTGGGGCCTTCAACACGGATGGGGCTGTCGCGTATTCATCGTTGGTTCCTTGTTTCACAAGTGGCACATCAATCGTAACCGCCAAAGGACACAAGTTCGTCGAAAGCCTTCAAGAGGGGGACATGATCCTTACACGTGACAACGGGTATCAGCCTGTGCGCTGGATTGGCCGTTGCACAAAGCCTGCACTAGGCAAATCAACCCCGATTCATATCGCAAAAGATGTTTTAGGGAACACAACTGAACTGTTGGTATCTCCCAATCACCGCATGCTGGTGGTGGAAGCTGCAGCAGATTTATATTTTGGTGAACGCGAACTGCTGATCTGCGCAAAACACCTGCTGGGCATGGACGGTATCAACCGTAAAAATGGTGGTTTTGTGACCTATGTTCACATCTTATTTGACGAACATCAGATTGTTATTTCCAACGGTGCATTCAGCGAAAGCTTTTTTCCCGGTCCAATGGCACTAAACACGCTGGAAGATAAAACCCGTCAAGAAGTGTTGGACCTGTTCCCCGAACTGGCATTCAATATAAATGGCGATGTTCTGCAAACAGCTCGTATGTGCCTGAACAAGCGCGAAGCTGGTTTTTTGCAGCGCCTCGCAGCTTAACCAACAGTTAACGCACCCCAACATACATTAACCCCGCTCAAATCTTACCAATTCATAAACGCGGCAAATGAGTTAAAAACGTACAATTCGGCCTACGGTTTGTACAATTTGCCAAATCGGCCAAGTTTCTCGGTCATTTCACCGTGCCAAATTGTACAAATGCACCCGTTGTTTTGTACAATCGGCAGCAAATTCGCCATCGAACGGCTCATTAACCCGACAGTGCGACCCTGCCCCCTTCCCCCCAAGCACCCCAGCCTGTAAGAGAACGTCAACTTTACAAATTGCGCTTTTACTTCGGGGGAACTTAGGCACATGACAGAGCCTGCAATCACACCAGATCTTATCGCCAAACACGGCCTCAGCCCTGATGAATATGAGCGGATCCTAGAGATCGTAGGCCGCGAACCAACCTTCACCGAACTTGGAATTTTTTCGGCGATGTGGAACGAGCACTGTTCCTACAAGTCCTCCAAAAAATGGCTGCGCACCCTGCCCACAGAAGGCCCACAAGTGATCTGTGGCCCAGGCGAAAACGCAGGCGTTGTGGATATCGGCGACGGCCAAGCCGTTGTTTTTAAAATGGAAAGCCACAACCACCCATCCTATATCGAACCCTATCAAGGGGCAGCAACTGGTATGGGCGGCATCCTACGCGATGTGTTCACAATGGGCGCACGCCCTATCGCCTCCATGAATTCGTTGTCATTTGGTGCACCTTCCCACCCCAAGACCCGCCAACTGGTCAACGGTGTGGTTGCAGGCATCGGCGGCTACGGCAACTGTTTCGGTGTGCCTTGTGCAGGCGGCGAAGTCCGCTTTGATCCAGCATACAACGGCAACTGCCTTGTGAACGCCTTTGCCGCCGGCCTCGCTGACGCTGACAAAATCTTCTATTCCGCCGCTTCAGGCATCGGAATGCCCGTTGTTTATTTGGGCGCAAAAACTGGCCGTGACGGCGTTGGTGGCGCGACGATGGCATCAGCGGAATTCGATGATACTATTGAAGAAAAACGCCCTACCGTACAGGTTGGCGATCCCTTTACAGAAAAGCGTTTGATGGAAGCCACGCTTGAGTTGATGCAAACTGGCGCCGTGATTTCTATCCAAGATATGGGGGCCGCTGGCCTGACCTGTTCCGCGGTTGAAATGGGCGACAAAGGCAATCTTGGCGTCCGTCTGCATCTTGAAAAAGTTCCTGTGCGTGAAGACCATATGACAGCCTACGAGATGATGCTGTCTGAGTCTCAGGAACGTATGTTGATGGTGCTCAAGCCGGAACTTGAAGCCGAGGCAAAAGCCGTCTTTGACAAATGGGACCTAGACTTTGCAATCGTTGGCGAAACGATTGCCGAAGACCGCTTTCACATTGTGCACAACGGCGAAACCAAGGCTGATCTACCCCTAAAAACTCTTGCAGGGACCGCGCCCGAATATGACCGCCCTTGGGTCCCAACACCGACTGCTGAACCGCTTGGTGATGTGCCGGGAATTGATCCAATTGATGGTTTGCGTGCGCTGATCTCAAGCCCAAATTATGCAGCAAAACAATGGGTTTACGAACAATACGACACAATGGTGATGGGCGACACGGCACGGACCCCAAACATTGGATCTGGCATTGTACGCATCCACGGCACTGACAAGGCGCTGGCCTTCACATCTGACGTGACACCACGCTATGTCAAAGCAAACCCAGTTGAGGGTGGCAAACAGGCCGTGGCAGAAGCCTACCGCAACCTGTGTGCAGTGGGCGCAACGCCTTTGGCAAGCACGGATAACATGAATTTTGGCAACCCAGAGAAGCCGGAAATCATGGGCCAGTTTGTTGGCGCCATCCAAGGGATTTCAGAAGCGGTAAAGGCTCTTGATATGCCAATCGTTTCGGGCAACGTATCGCTGTACAACGAAACCGATGGAACAGGCATATTACCCACGCCTACCATCGGCGCTGTGGGCCTTCTTAAACACACCGACGATATCATCGGATGCGAAGTTCGCGACGGGCACGTCGCCTTGGTTGTAGGCGACACAATCGGGCATTTAGGGCAGTCTGCCCTACTGGCCGAAGTGTTCAGCCGTATCGAGGGCGACGCGCCCCCTGTGGACCTGATCGCAGAAGCCAAACACGGCCATTTCATCCGCGACAACCGCGCCATGATCACTGCCTGCACCGACCTAAGCGACGGAGGCCTTGCATTGGCCGCGTTCGAATTGGCGGAAGCCGCAGGTGTTGGCGTATTGCTTGACAGCGATAAGACACCGGCATTGTTTGGCGAAGATCAAGCGCGGTACCTGATCGCCTGCAATTTCGATCAGGCTGAAGGTTTAATGTTGGCTGCGGCCCAAGCTGGCGTGCCGATCCATTCGGTGGGTAAGTTTACTGGCGACACGATGTGGATGGGCAACTTTAGCGCGCCAATGTCCGAACTGTCTGAAGTCTATCGTTCAAGCTTTGCCGCTGCGGTTGCATAACCCGCCCCATCACGGATGAAGTGCCTGCGATAGCGGGCGCATCTAAATCACGCCTGATCGGTTAAGCCCCTCATCAGGCGTGATTTTTCACCCACATCGTCGGGGCGAGATATGGCTAGTGCCAACTCTTCTAATGATGCGATTGAATGCCCTGCCCGAAAGCTGTCGACATAGGGCAGCATTGCTTTGATACCCTGCGCCTTTGGGGCAAATTCGTCCCAACGCAGCAGTGGATTCAGCCAGATCAACCGCTTCGCACTTAGGTGTAACCGCTGCATTTGTTTGGCCAAAACATCGGTATCTGCACGTTCTAGCCCGTCGGTGATCAGCAAGACAACTGCGCCTTGCCCCATGACCCGTCGCGACCAATCGTGATTGAAGGTTTGCAGACATTCGCCAATACGTGTGCCCCCTTCCCAATCCTGAGCTTCGGCCCCAGCAGCAGCAAGAGCTACATCAACATCGCGTTGTTTTAGGTGACGGGTGATATTCGTCAAACGCGTTCCAAACGTAAAGGCATGAACCCGCGCCCACCCAGCGCCTTTTTCGTTGCTAACGGCGTGTAAGAAATGCAAGACAGCGCGCGAATACTGGCTCATTGACCCTGAAATGTCGCATAAAACTACCAGATTGGGCCAGCGGGGGCGCTGTGTTTTATGAATGATTTTGTGTATTTCGCCCCCATTGCGCATAGCGCCGCGTAGGGTCTTGGCAGCGTCAACCCGCCCACGGGTCGACAATTTTGTACGGCGTGAGAGCATTGGTTCAACGGGCAGTTTAATACGTGCCAGCATCCGCTTTGCTATTGCCATTTCAGCCGTGCTCATCTGTTCGAAATCAAGGGTACGCAACCGTTCGTGGGTGCTGATGGTGAACGAGGCATCGATATCGATCTCGGTGCCTTCTTCCTCTTCGATACTGCTGCCTTCGATCCCTGCCCCATCCAATAAAGCCTCAGCCGCGCGTTTCTCAGCTGCTTGAGCTGCGCGCTCTTCCTGGACCCCACTGATCGCTGGCAACATTGCTGCCATCATATGTTCAAGATATTGTGGGTCGCGCCAATACAACCTGAAGATTTGCGCATAGACTGTTCTGTGTTCAGGTCGATTCACAAAACACGCATGTAGCGTCCAATAAAAGTCTGCTTTGTTACTAAAACCAGCCGCCTCAACAGCACGTATTGCGTCGATGACGCGACCTGAGCCAATGGGCAAACCAGCGCGGCGTAATGCTCGTGCAAAGTGGGTGATGTTGCCTGCTAATTTTGGGTTTTCAGGCAATTCTAGTGGTATGTGTTTTATCATATTTTGACAGCCGGGGGTTTCACCCCCCGGACCCCCAGAATATTTATAGCCAAAAGAAACATTAGAACGTCTCTAGCGTGGCTTTGGCCTGATCAAGGATGCGTTTGGCCTCTGACCCTTGTAGCTTTGCGATGTCGTCTTGGTATTTCAAGATTGCTCCTAAAGTGTCGGCAATGACTTCTGGGCTGAGTGTTATAACATCAAGCGCAAGCAGGCATTTTGCCCAATCGATTGTTTCAGAAACACCTGGCTTTTTAAACAGATCTTGGGTTCTAAGATATTGAACAAAAGCAACCACTTCACGGCTTAGGCTGTTGGCAGCTTCGGGTGCCCTTGCTGATAAAATTTCCATTTCACGTTCGAAATCAGGATAATCTACCCAGTGGTACAGGCAACGCCGCTTGATAGCGTCGTGCACTTCACGGGTCCGGTTAGAAGTTACAATCACTATGGGTGGTTCTGGGGCTTTAACGGTTCCAAGTTCCGGAATTGTCACTTGAAAATCACTGAGCGCTTCAAGCAAGAATGCCTCAAAAGGTTCGTCTGTGCGATCAAGTTCATCAATCAACAACACAGGCGCCCCGTTTTCGTCTGGCCGCATTGCTTGTAACAACGGCCGCTCGATCAAGAATTCGTCGCTGAACAGTTCCGTTTGCAATGCATTTCGGTCAGTTGCACCCGCAGCTTCTGCAGTGCGAATTGCGATCATTTGCGCTGGAAAGTTCCATTCATACACCGCTGTTGTCGCGTCCAACCCTTCGTAACATTGCAACCTTATCAATCGCTTGCCCAAACCAGATGCCAGTGCCTTTGCCACTTCTGTTTTACCAACACCTGCTTCCCCTTCCAAGAAAAGAGGCCGGCCAAGTTTTAGGGAAAGAAAAACAACCGTACCAAGTGCGCGATTGCACACATACCCTTGGTTACCAAGCATGGACTGGACTGCATCAATCGTTGAAATATCTTGCATGTGGCGCTCCCGTTCACCATCAAAGTGCATTGCCAGTATCTGTGGTCAACCCACGATCGGGATTTAGGCTGTCACTTAAGACCCTCCACAGTTGAATAAACGCCCTGCCAATGCACCAACAACCGCCAACTTTTGCCATATTCCATAGCTATAACTTTATTAACACCCGCTCGTCTGAGAGCGGATTTGACTATTGAGGAACAGGCAAATGCAAGACGATCTAAGCGTATTTGACACATCATTGGCCGATCTACCCAAAAGGGAGTGGTGCCAAAAGATATCGGAAATCGCTGAGGAACACGGACACTTTCAGGCCCTTGGAAATCACCATTTTGCCGCATTTGTTGAAGACAAACCTATTCTTTTGGTAACTTTCGAGACGGTTCAAGGCCTACGCAGTCTTTCTGACGCCTCGCATCCTATTGGGTGGGACCTGTTTAAATCACACGGCTGGTCCCATCTAAGCATTATATCTGACGGCCACACTTGGTTTCGTGATCCGCAAGTTTACGCCTATTTTGATCGACTGGTGGATGACGGATTTTTTGATGAATTTGAACAAGTCATTTTTTATGGATCTGGTTCATGTGGCTATGCAGCGGCTGCATTTTCGGTGGCAGCGCCTGGTGCAACCGTCATTGCGGTTCAACCCCAAGCAACCTTGGACCCCCGCGTTACTGAATGGGATGATCGTTTCGTAAAAATGCGCCGCACCGATTTCACAACACGTTATGGTTATGCCCCCGATATGTTGGATGCGGCAGACCAAGCTTACGTCATCTATGACCCATATGTGGCGATGGATGCCGCACATGCCGCGATGTTCACCCGTTCCAACGTTAAAAAGCTGCGGATTCCCAATATGGGCTCCAACCTGCAATCAGAGATGAAAAAAATGGACGTGTTGATGCCCCTGATCCTGACAGCCGCTGATGATAATCTGACAACGCTAAGGTTCGCCAAGTTGATGCGTGCACGGCGCAACAACCGTGCATATCTGTATCGTTTAGTGCAGAAGTGTGATTCTGAAGGCCGCGGTGCGTTAACAAAAATGCTTTGCGAACATGTGACCGGACGTTTTAAAGCGCCGCGTTTCGCTAGGAGGTTGGCAAAATTCGACGCAGACCCCGCGCAGGACTAGCCTAAAACCGTCTGCCATGCTAACGCGCTGGCCATGACATCACAGATCACGCTTCAACGCCCCGACGATTGGCATCTACACTTGCGCGATGGCGATATGCTGCGCGCTGTTTTGCCGTCCACCGCCACCCACTTTGCCCGCGCAATTATTATGCCGAACCTTGTTCCGCCTGTGGTGACGGCTGCAGACGCGGTCGCTTACCGTGATCGCATATTAAGTGCGCTGCCTGATGGATCAACTTTTGAGCCATTAATGACGCTTTATCTGACGGAACAAACTGATCCTGATGACGTTGCCGCAGCCCATGCTTCTGGTCTGATTAAAGCGGTGAAATTGTATCCTGCTGGCGCAACCACAAATTCGGCCTCAGGTGTCAGTCATTTTGACAGCGTGCGTCCAACTTTAGAACGGATGGCTGAAATCGGTTTGCCGCTGTGTGTGCACGGGGAAGTGACGGATCCTAACGTCGATATCTTTGACCGCGAAGCTGTGTTCATCGACCGTATTCTGGACCCAATGCGCCGCTCGACACCAGGTTTGCGTGTGGTGATGGAACACATCACCACGTCAAACGCCGTTGAATATGCCCGCAGCCAAGACGATACGCTGGGTGCTACGATCACGACCCATCATCTGGTGATCAACCGCAATCACATCCTTTCTGGTGGAATCAAACCACATTACTATTGCTTGCCGGTGGCAAAACGCGAAGAACATCGCCTTGCGCTGCGCTGCGCCGCAACCTCTGGCGAGGCACGTTTCTTCCTAGGAACAGACAGCGCACCACATACAGATGAGAACAAACTATTGCCTTGTGGCTGTGCAGGTTGCTTTACGGCACCGAACACCATGTCGATCCTTGCCCAAGTGTTTGAGGATGACTGTGCCTTGGACAAACTTGAAGGGTTCACATCTTTGAACGGCCCCGCGTTCTACCACCTGCCCGTTAACGAAGAAACACTGACCCTCACCAAAGGTAATGCAGTGACATACCCCAGCCATGTTGAAACCCCAGACGGCCCAGTCACCGTCTTTGATCCGGGATATGACTTAAACTGGCGCGTGACTTAAGCCGCCATTTCCCTGAATTACGCCTAAGCGACACAAAGGATAGAACATGATCCCGACCAGTTACCTTGATCCACAAGAAATGGCCCGCCTGACCGCCCGTATGCTGCTAGAAATCAAAGCCGTGCATTTTAACACCGCTGAACCGTTTACGCTGGCCTCTGGCTTGCCAAGCCCGACGTATATCGATTGCCGCAAGTTAATCAGCTATCCGCGTATCCGCTCTACCTTGATGGATTTCTTGACCGTCACAGTTATGCGCAACGCAGGGTTCGAGGCATTTGACAACATCGCAGGCGGCGAAACAGCTGGCATCCCGTTTGCTGCCCTAGTAGCCGAACGTATGGCTTTGCCCATGACTTACGTGCGCAAAAAGCCTAAGGGCTATGGCCGCAATGCCCGTATTGAAGGCCAGATGAATGAGGGCGAGCGTGTGTTGTTGGTTGAAGACCTAACAACCGACGGTGGCTCCAAACTGTCGTTTGTCGACGCGATTCGCGAAACCGGTGCGACCTGCGCCCATACCGCCGTGATTTTCTACTACGGTATTTTTCCAGAAACGGAAAAGACCTTGGGTGATCATGGGGTTGGCTTGCATTACTTATGCACATGGTGGGATGTATTGGCCGAAGCCAAGCTGTCAGGTGCATTTGACGCCGAAACCATTAAAGGGGTCGAAGCGTTCCTTAACGACCCACGCGGCTGGCAAGAAGCCAACAAAAAATAACGACAGAAATAACAGCATCTAGTTTGGAAGTGTAATTTCCATCTAGATGCTGTATGTACCTCCCACACAAAAGATATTCACAGGATATCCAGATTGCGCTGACCAGTCATTGCCGTTTAAGACAAACGTCTAGCAAGGCTGGGGAGTTTACGGGGATCACATGAACGAAATTAGCAGTATACCAGCGTCCGGCATTCCTGAGGTTCAGGCCGCCGAGATCATGCCCCACTCCATCGAGGCCGAACAGCAATTGCTTGGCGCGATCCTGACAAACAACGATGTATATGACCGCGTTGCATCCGTGATTGGCGAAAACCATTTTTACGAGCCAGTGCATGGGCGCATATTCGACATTGCTGCCGCCCGTATTGCAAAGAATAACCTTGCCAGCCCTGTGACCCTCAAAGCGTTTATGGCAGATGATGAAGGCCTGAACGAACTTGGCGGCGCGGCCTACCTAGCCCGTCTTGCGGGGTCTGCTGTCAGCGCTTTTGCCGTGCGCGATTATGCCCAAATGATCTATGATCTGGCCGTGCGCCGCGACTTGATCCTGCTGGGCCGCGATATCAGCGCCAAAGCTGCACAGGTGAACGTAGATTCCGAACCACGCGAACAGATCGTGGAAGCCGAACAGCAGCTTTATAAATTGGCTGAACAAGGCCAAACCGAAAGCGGTTTCCAAAGCTTCCTTAAGGCTGTGACCGAAGCCGTCAATGTGGCCAACACCGCCTATCAGCGTGATGGTGGGATGTCTGGTATCTCGACTGGTCTGATTGATATGGACAAGAAACTGGGCGGTTTGCACCCTTCCGACCTTTTGATCCTTGCAGGCCGTCCGTCGATGGGGAAGACATCACTGGCCACAAACATCGCCTTTAACGTGGCCAAAGCCTACAAGCGTGGCAAATTGCATGACGGAACCGAAGGTGCTGTCGAGGGTGGCGTTGTGGGCTTCTATTCGTTGGAGATGAGCGCCGAACAGTTGGCCGCCCGTATTCTGTCCGAAGCTTCCGAAGTCCCCTCAGAACAAATCCGTCGCGGTGACATGACCGAAACCGAATTTCGCCGTTTTGTGGATGCGGCCAAATCCCTTGAAGCCTGCCCGCTGTTTATCGACGACACACCTGCCCTGCCGATCAGCCAACTCGCTGCCCGTGCGCGCCGTTTAAAACGGACACATGGACTAGATGTGTTGATCGTCGACTACCTTCAATTGGTGCGCGGCACTGGGCGCTCCGAAAACCGTGTGAACGAGATTTCCGAAATTACGATGGGTCTTAAGGCTATTGCCAAGGAATTGCATATCCCCGTGATTGCCTTGTCCCAACTTTCTCGACAGGTGGAAAACCGCGAAGACAAGCGCCCACAGCTGTCGGATTTGCGTGAATCTGGTTCGATTGAGCAAGACGCCGATGTTGTTATGTTCGTGTTCCGCGAAGAATATTACAAAGAACGTGAAAAACCGGGTGATCATGATTTGGAAGCAATGGCCCGCTGGCAAGAAGAGATGGAGCGCCTGCACGCCAAGGCCGAGGTTGTCATTGGCAAGCAGCGTCACGGCCCCATTGGGACCATTGAGTTGTCGTTTGAAGGGCAATTTACCCGCTTCGGTAATCTTGTGCAGCCGTGGCAAAATGGCGGCGGTAACGACGAACAGTTTTAATCTGACAGGTGTAATTGGGGATTTACACTTGACCCCACGCGCCGCCCTGTCAAAACCACCTTCATGGGTAGTTCAACACTTACAATCGATCTGAACGCAATTGTCGCCAACTGGCGCAGCTTGGACGCGATGACGGAATGCGAAACTGCAGCCGTCGTAAAGGCCAACAGCTATGGCTTGGGCACACCTTCGGTTGCCCGCGTATTGGCCAAAGCAGGTGTGCGCACCTTCTTTGTTGCCGTTGCCGAAGAAGGGGCGGTTTTACGTGCGGCCTTAGGCACGGGTCCGACGATCAATGTCTTTTCAGGCCACATGGTAGGTGACACCACGATTATTCGCGACGCAGAGCTGACCCCGATGATCAATTCTGTCGACCAGATGCTGCGCCAAGTTGAGGCAATGCCCGCAGCACCTTTTGGTTTGCAACTCGACAGCGGTATGAACCGTCTTGGCATGGAACCCTCAGAATGGTCCGCCCTGCGCGATATCGCATTGGCCCAGAACCCCACACTAATAATGTCCCATTTGGCCTGTGCAGATGAACCGAACCACCAAATGAATGCCCACCAGTTGCGCGTATTTCGCGAGATGACGGATGGCTTGGATGTCCCTCGTTCCTTAGCAGCGACAGGTGGTGTACTTTTGGGCCATGAATATCATTTTGACATGACCCGACCAGGCATTGGTCTGTATGGCGGCTTGCCGTTTGAAGCCGCGCAACCCGTCGCCACGATCGATTTGCCAGTGATCCAACTGCGTGAAGTTGGCGTTGGTGAAAGCGTTGGCTACGGAAATGCGTGGATTGCAAAACGCCCCTCCATCGTGGCAACAGTTTCAGCTGGGTATGCGGATGGGTTGATCCGCGCGATGGGCGCTGGTGCAACTGTTACTTTTAAGGGTCAAATTTTGCCCGTCATTGGCCGCGTCTCTATGGACCTTATCACGGTGGATGTGACGGACGTAAATTCAGATGTAGATACCTTGCAATTGCTTGGCCCCCACCAAACCATTGATATGTTGGCACGCCACGCAGGCACCATCGGCTATGAAATCCTGACGTCTTTGGGCAATCGCTATACACGAGCCTATATAGAATGAAGTTTTTGGCCACCATTGGACGTGCGGCGCTTGGGCTAATGGCTGCCATCGGGCGAATTACGATGTTTGCGTTTCAAACCCTTGTTCACATGGTGCGCGGCCCGTTTTACCTGCGCGAACTGGCGATTGCATTCTTAAACATTGGTTGGCTGTCATTGCCAGTAGTTGGCCTGACATCATTGTTCACAGGTGGCGCACTGGCCTTGCAAATCTACGCGGGTGGTGCACGTTTCAACGCAGAAGCCGTTGTACCCCAGATCGTCGCCATCGGCATGGTGCGCGAACTTGGCCCTGTTTTGGTTGGCTTGATGATCGCGGCCCGTGTGACTTCTTCAATCGCGGCTGAAATAGCGACCATGAAGGTCACCGAACAAATCGATGCCTTGGTTACTCTTTCGACCCATCCTATGAAATACCTGACTGTTCCCCGCGTGCTGGCCGCTACAATTGTTGTGCCTGCCTTGGTCGCTATCGGTGACATCATTGGCATTTTTGGTGGATATGCAGTTGCGACAGGCACTTTAGGGTTCAACCCAGCCGCATATATTCGCAACACCGTCGACTTTCTTGAACTTAAAGATGTGGTGTCATCGCTGGCCAAAGGGGCCATGTTCGGGTTCATCGCCGCCCTTATGGGCTGTTATTATGGTATGAACTCAGGTCGCGGTGCCCAAGGCGTCGGCAGCGCCACCAAAGGATCGGTTGAGGCCGCAGCCGTTTTGATATTGGCCGCAAACTTCGTTCTTACGGGGGTTATGTTCTCTCTATGATTGAACTTAAAGACGTTAAAAAATCGTTTGGTACCAACCATGTCCTGCGCGGTGTCAACCTTAAGGTTGAACGAGGGACGTCGATGGTGATCATTGGCGGTTCTGGCACAGGTAAGTCTATTGCCATTAAATCGGTCTTGGGTCTTGTGACTCCAGATGAAGGCGAAATCACCGTTGATGGTCAGGATGTGACCAAGACTGATCGCGATGCGTTCCTTGCCCGATTTGGTATGTTGTTCCAAGGCGCTGCCCTATTTGACAGTATCCCTGTTTGGCAAAATGTGGCCTTTCGTCTGCTGCGCGGATCGTTAAAACGTCCCAAAGCAGAAGCCCGTGAAATCGCCATCGAAAAACTGCGCCGCGTGGGCCTCACCCCTGATGTGGCGGACCGGTTGCCCGCTGAACTGTCTGGTGGCATGCAGAAACGCGTGGGGCTTGCCCGTGCGATTGCTGCCGATCCCGAGATTATCTTTTTTGACGAACCGACCACTGGCCTTGATCCTATCATGGCGGGTGTCATCAACGATCTGATCCGCGAAATCGTGGTTGAAATGGGGGCCACGGCCATGACCATCACACACGATATGACGTCTGTCCGCGCAATTGCTGACAATGTGGCAATGTTGCATGACGGGGTGATCCAATGGACGGGACCGGTTGCGCAGATTGATGATGCAGGTGATCCGTTCCTTGACCAATTCATTCATGGCCGCGCGAAAGGCCCTATTGAAGCTGTGCGTTAACTTACTCACATGTTTAGCGTTACAACGTATAGGCCGATTATGTTGCGCTACACCAATTTGTCCCTGCTGGTTCTTTACCCGATAGCGTGGTTTGCGCCTTTAATGAAAGCGGGGTTATTGCCGTTGTTCGGGCTAAAGGAAATCAGCGTTGTCAGTGGCCTACAATCCTTGTGGGGGTCGGACATTTTTCTTGCTTTGTTGGTCACCGTGTTCGCCCTGGTTGCGCCTTACCTTAAGACCATTGGTTTGGCCTTGCTCCATTGGGATTTGCTAAGTCCCAAGCTGCTTCCAGTCCTCCACATCATCGGAAAGTTGGCGATGGCAGATGTGTTTTTGATTGCACTTTATATCACCTTAACTAAGGGAATCGGCGTGGGACGGATTGAAACAGCCTGGGGTCTTTACCTTTTCACCGCATGTATCCTGTTATCCATCTTCATTTCGTGGCGCAGCGAACAATCACATAAGCAGCCGCAGGACTAACGCCAAAACAGCGACAATTCCTGTTTAAATTCCGCTTTTTTCATTGAATTGAGCCATCTTTTGGGATTTTCCCCTTCGCGAAAACCGCCTTTCGGCGTATGATTGCCGATATAAAACACCACTTCTGGGGGGAAGTTTTACTGTGGCGCATGTCCGCACCTTTGCATTTTTAGTGCAATACCTGATGCAACGCTTAGCCTTGTTTGTCTTCGCAATCGCAGCGTTGGCATTGGTGTGTGCAACGGTTGGTGCCGCTTTCGGCACATTGCCGTGGATACAAATGAACCTGCGCTGGGACGGACTAACTGTTCCTAATGCTGGCATGTTTGTTCAGATTGGCCTGACCATCTTGGCCGTTGGGATTTGTTTTTTCCTGCCGTAAAACCGCCGTATTATTCAATTGGAAAACTCACACCGCCAGTTTGCAATTGGTATGAGTGATGTATCGCGTGCCTACGGGGCTGTTCACGCTGCAGATCGTGGCGACACCTTTCGCATTAGCAGTGAATTTGATGCAGTCCGCGAACGCCTTGCTTACTTGCGCGATCATCCTGATCTATCGACACTTGAGCCAGCCGTTTTAGAAATCGCAGCCCAGATGTCGTATGTGTCTAAAGAATTGGCACAGGTGTATTCTGATGAACGCATCACCCGCGCCCGTGGCTTTTTAGAACAACGCCAATTCGAGTTGGACCAATTCAATGCGCGTCTTGATCAGGCAAAAGTGGCCAGCACGGAAATGAAACATTGGTTGCACGAGATTGAGTTAGAAGAATCTGTGGCTGCGGCCCAATTGGACCGCCTGCGTGATGAACTGAAGGACGTTTTGCCAAAACTTGGGCTTGAGACAGTTGTGCGCAAAGACGATACCGTTGTTGAAATGCCCAAAGCCGCCGAGTAATTTGACATTTAGGTTTTGACGCCGCTTCCCCTCTCAGGCACATAAGCGACATGGCAAAATCAACCACCACATTCACTTGTTCGGCCTGCGGTGCCAGTTCCAACAAATGGTCAGGACGCTGCGACGGCTGCGGCGACTGGAACACCATTTTGCAAGACGCTGGGCTTTCAACGTCTGGTCCGACAGGCAAGACAAGCAAATCGCTTGGTGCCCGCCGTGGCGCATCAGTTGAATTGACCGACCTTGCTACAGAAGAAGCCCCACCACCACGCACAAAATCCGGCCTTGAAGAATTGGACCGCGTTTTGGGCGGTGGGTTGGTCCCAGCCTCGGCCATTTTGGTGGGCGGTGACCCTGGCATCGGAAAATCGACGCTATTATTGCAAGCTGCCGCGGCCTTTGCCCGATCCGGCTTGAAAACTATTTATGTCTCGGGTGAAGAAGCCAGCGCACAAGTGCGCATGCGTGCTCAACGTCTGGACCTGGTTGATGCGCCCGTAAAGCTGGCCGCAGAAACCAATCTACGCGATATTTTGACAATGCTTGAAAAGGAAAAACCCAAGCTCGCGATCATCGATTCAATTCAAACCATGTGGTCAGATACGGTTGATAGTGCGCCGGGGTCTGTCAGCCAGGTGCGCAGCGCCGCCCACGAGTTGACCACCTTCGCCAAGCGCAATGATATGTCAGTGGTCCTTGTTGGCCACGTCACTAAAGACGGCCAAATCGCTGGTCCCCGTGTAGTTGAACACATGGTGGATACTGTTTTGTATTTTGAGGGTGAGCGTGGACATCAGTTCCGCATCTTGCGCGCTGTCAAAAACCGCTTTGGTCCGTCAGATGAAATTGGCGTCTTTGAAATGACGGGCCGTGGTTTGGCCCAAGTCACCAATCCATCCGCCTTGTTTCTGAGTGAACGCGGCACACCCAGCCCGGGATCAGTGGTGTTTGCAGGCGTTGAAGGCACCCGCCCAGTTTTGGTTGAATTGCAGGCCTTGGTCGCACCCAGCCCACATTCCCAAGCTCGCAGAACTGTTGTGGGTTGGGATGGGGGACGTTTGGCAATGATCCTTGCCGTTTTGGAATCGCGCTGTGGCATTCCGTTTGCAGGCCTTGATGTGTATTTAAATGTAGCAGGTGGCATGAAAATTAGCGAACCCGCAGCCGATCTGGCTGTGGCCGCCGCATTGCTAAGCGCACGTGAAGATGTCGCTTTGCCTGAAGGGGCCGTTGTTTTTGGTGAAATTAGCCTGTCTGGAGCCCTAAGACCTGCTCCACAGACCGAAAACAGGTTGAAAGAGGCGCAAAAACTTGGTTTTACCTCGGCAATAGCGCCGTCAGGTGGAAAAACGATAGATGTAGTTGGCATGTCCCTCAATCAAATGAGTGATTTGACGGCTTTTGTAGGTGAAGTATTTGGCGCAGGTTAAGCTCCGGATTTGAAAGGTAGATACCGATGGATTTCACAATTATTGACGGCGTTGTCGCCATAGTTATTATCCTATCCGCCTTACTGGCCTATGGCCGCGGGTTGGTGCGTGAAATCATGGCCATCGTTGGCTGGGTTGCTGCTGCAGTCTTAGGTTTCTTGTTTGCGCCACGTGTCGAACCACTGGTCCGCGAAATTCCAGTTGTGGGCGATATTATCGCGGACAGCTGCGAACTTAGCACCATTGGGGCCTTTGCTATCGTCTTTTCCATTGCCCTCATCGTGATGTCCCTTTTCACACCGCTGTTTTCTTCGCTTATCCGCCGCTCTGCCTTGGGTGGTTTGGATCAAGGGCTGGGATTTTTGTTCGGCGTTGTGCGTGGGCTTCTCCTCGTGGCAATTGCATTCTTTGTCTATGACACGGTCATTACAGGCCAAGAATCCACAATGGTCGACGAAAGCCGTTCTGCTGCAGTGTTTGGTCGCTTTACAGTTTACATCCAAGAACAAGAGCCAGAACAGGCGCTTGGTTGGATCACAGCACGATACGAAAATCTTGTTGGTACATGTGGCGCTGAATAATTGACCGAAGGACCTGCCGGTAAATCTATGGCAACTTTCTAATCCAATCACGAAACTATCACATAAACTATGATAGTTTCGTGACATGCGCCGCGAACCTGCGTAACAGAGGGTTAACCCCAAACGTTGACGGATTCGGAGCTGCACTTTGTCCCAACACATGCCCCCCGCCCATCCCTTTGATGACGATAAACTAAAGGAGGAATGTGGCGTCTTTGGTGTCATTGGAACAAAAGACTCGGCCAACTTTGTTGCCCTTGGCCTACACGCCCTCCAACACCGCGGACAAGAAGCTGGTGGCATTGTCAGCTATGACGCTGAACAAGGGTTCCAATCGGCTCGTCGTTTTGGATATGTGCGCGACAACTTTACATCACAAAAGATTATGGAAACCTTGCCCGGACCGCTGGCCATCGGGCACGTCCGCTATTCAACGTCTGGTTCCAAAGGCCAAACCGCGATCCGCGATGTTCAGCCTTTCTTTGGTGAATTTGCCATGGGTGGCGCTGCAATTGCTCACAACGGCAACATCACAAACGCCAATGCGCTGCGCCGTGAACTGATTGAACGCGGTTCAATTTTCCAAAGTTCTTCCGACAGCGAGTGCATCATTCACCTGATGGCCCGCTCGTTACAACGCAATATTCCTGAGCGGATGGAAGATGCGCTGCGCCGTGTTGAGGGTGCGTTTTCCATCGTCGCCATGACCCGCACCAAATTGATCGGTGTGCGCGATCCCTTGGGTGTGCGCCCCTTGGTCTTGGGCAAAATTGGTGATGGTTGGGCGCTTAGCTCTGAAACCTGCGCATTAGACATCATCGGTGCCGAATTTGTACGCGAGATCGAACCAGGCGAAATGGTCGTCATAAGCGAACAACACGGCATCCAAAGCCATTTCCCCTTCCGCCGTGTGGCTCCGCGTTTTTGTATATTTGAACACGTCTATTTCTCGCGTCCCGACAGCATTCTTGGTGGTCGTTCCGTCTATGAAACCCGTGAATCGATTGGTCGCGAACTGGCAAAAGAAGCTCCGGTTGACGCGGATTTGGTTTGCCCTGTCCCTGACAGCGGCACACCTGCAGCCATCGGTTTCTCCCTTCAATCGGGCATCCCGTTTGCGATGGGCATCATCCGCAATCAATATGTGGGCCGCACGTTTATCGAACCATCCGAACAAATTCGCAACATGGGTGTGCGCCTGAAGTTGAATGTGAACCGCGCCTTGGTGCGGGGCAAGCGGATCATTCTTGTAGACGATTCTGTTGTGCGCGGGACAACATCACGCAAAATCAAAGAGATGATTTTGGACGCTGGTGCTGCCGAAGTGCACTTCCGTATCGCGTCACCACCAACTGCATGGCCCTGCTTTTACGGGGTCGACACACCGCAGCGCGACAAATTGCTAGCCGCAACGATGTCTGAGGACGAAATGCGCGACCACCTAAATGTGGACAGTCTTAAATTTATCTCACTAGACGGGCTTTATCGCGCCGTCGGTGAAGAAAAAGGCCGTAACAACAAGTGTCCTCAATATTGCGATGCATGTTTCTCTGGCGATTACCCCGTAAAACCAAGCGACCAAATTAGCGATGGTTTTGAAATGAAAGCGACGAAATAAGCAATCTTCCGCTTTCCAACCAACATCTTGTCAGAATATGTCAGTACCCTCTGATATAGGTATCTCATGGAACCTTTATCACAGGCCGTCCTAAACGTTGTTTCAAACTGGCCAAAACCAGCACAGTGCCATTTCGATACGCTGCGTACTTCAGTGCATGATGCGGCGAAAGCTGCGAAGATTGTCACGCTTACCGAGACGTTAAAGTGGAACGAACCTGCGCGGTTGCCCGAAAAAGTGGGATTGTGTCAACGTTGCGCACAAGTTGGTCCGCCAAACGCCCCGACGCGCTGGGTGTATTCCTCAACTTTAATTCGACCCTGCCAGAAACGATGCGCATTCTGTACCCGGCGATATTCGTGTTAGACGGCAAACGTTCAATATACTTACCACTGAATGCACCCTTCCCTGCAGATGCCCTGCATCGCTGCGCTCTTCTGACGCTTACTTACCACTGCGCAAAAACTTGACCTTTAGGCAAATTCGCCGCATCACGCAGGCATGATAAAAACAGCTCTCATCACCGGCGCGTCACGCGGCCTAGGTGCCGCCCTTGCGCTTGCGCTTTGCGACACACATCATATCATCGCAGTGGCGAAAACCACTGGTGCACTGGAGGAATTGGATGACCTGATCCAAGCCAAAGGCGGCAGCGCCACACTTGCGCCAATGGATGTGACCAATGCAGACGCCATGGCAACGTTGTGTCGCGGTATTTATGACCGTTGGACCACCCTTGATATGTGGCTGCACACAGCAGTACATGCAGCCCCCCTTACTCCAACATCGCATATCGACACAAAAGACTTGGCCAAGTCGATCACTGGGAATATCACAGCTACGGCCACATTGATTTCATATGTAGCACCCCTTCTTGGGAAAACGGGACAAGCTGTGTTCTTTGACGATCCACGTGCTGGGCAGCAATTCTTTGGCAGTTACGGTGCGACAAAAGCGGCGCAAATCGCGCTGGCACGCAGTTGGCAGTCCGAAACGGTAACCACAGGGCCGAAGGTGCATATCGTTACGCCTGAACCTATGCCTACAGCCACGCGTGCACGGTTCTATCCGGGCGAAAACCGCGCAACACTCAATGACCCCCAGACACAAGCCGTAAAAATCCTCGCCTCGCTCTGAGTCTTATCCGCAACGTCCCTCGTTCATCTTGCCAAAAAAACTTCTGCCGGAGGCTACTGCTCTTGCCGCACCGCTCACCCTTGCTTATCAAAGCGCAAAGGGGCCAATCATGCGCATTTTGATCACCAACGACGACGGAATAACAGCACCAGGGCTGCAAGTCCTTGAGGCTATCGCAAATGAAATCGCGGGCCCAGCAGGCGCAGTTTGGACTGTAGCGCCTGCATTTGAACAATCTGGCGTAGGGCACTGCATCAGCTACACCCATCCAATGATGATCAGCCAAATGGGCGAACGCCGTTATGCAGCTGAAGGGTCACCCGCTGACTGTGTCCTTGCTGGATTACACGAAGTGATGAAAGACAACCGTCCTGATCTGGTTTTGTCTGGTGTAAACCGCGGCAACAATTCAGCTGAAAATACGTTGTATTCAGGAACAATCGGGGCCGCGATGGAGGCGGCATTGCAAGGCCTACCAGCTATAGCTTTGTCGCAATATTTTGGCCCAGAAAACCTGGACATCGAAAACCCATTTGAGGCAGCTGCACAGCATGGCGCTGATGTCGTACGCCGAATTTTAGCAGCGACACCAAGCGAAGATGCAGACTATTCCCTGTTTTATAACGTAAATTTTCCACCTGTGCCCGCCGCAGATGTAAAAGGCATTCGCGTTGCCGCGCAAGGACGTCGTCCAAACACCGGTTTTTCAACTGAAGCACACAATGCTCCATCAGGACGCCGCTTCCTTTGGATAAAAGGTGGCGATCAACGTGCCGTTTGCGCTGCGGGAACTGACGCGGCTGTAAACCTAGATGGATATATTTCAGTTACGCCAATGCGTGCCGACTTGACCGACCACTCTGTTATCGATGCACACAAAGGCATCAACACATGAACGAAGACGTGTCCAAAGAACTACCAAACGACGCAGAACGCAAAATGCAGTTTCTCTATGCATTGCGATCAAAGGGTGTGACGGACAAACGTGTCTTAGAGGCTATGGAAAGCATTGATCGTGGCCCATTTGTACGTGGGTTATTTGCGGATCGCGCTTATGAAGACATGCCTTTGCCCATCGCCTGTGGTCAAACGATCAGCCAACCTTCGGTCGTAGGGTTGATGTCGCAGGCGCTTAACATTTCACCACGCGACAAAGTTTTGGAGGTTGGAACGGGTTCCGGTTATCAAGCCGCGATCCTAAGCAAACTGGCACGTCGCGTTTATACCGTTGACCGTTACCGCCGTCTTGTACGTGAAGCCCGCGAAATATTTGATATGTTGGACCTGACAAATATCACGGCACTCACTGGGGATGGTAGTTTTGGACTGCCAGAACAAGCCCCGTTTGACCGGATCATTGTGACAGCAGCGGCGGAGGATCCGCCCGGTCCTTTGCTTGCCCAACTTAAGATGGGTGGCATAATGGTTGTCCCCGTCGGACAGTCAGATACCGTTCAAAGCCTAATCAAAGTGCATAAAACAGAAAGCGGGTTAGAGTATTCCGAACTGCGACCTGTTCGGTTTGTACCTTTGCTTGAAGGGCTTGGAAAAGACGCCTAATCCGCGCAGCGAACACGACGAACCTGCATCGAAAATATCCGCGCTTTTGTGCTATTTCTTGCTAAAACCGCCCCGCAAAGACATCTAGTAAAACGTCTCAAAATCGGGTAAAAGTTCACAAAAGCTTCGCGCAAAACGAGGCCGCAAGAGGACAAGCAGATGAGCATTTTACACCGCATCCAAGGTACACACCTGCGTATCTTGATGGCAACTGTTGCGCTCGGCGCATTAACAGCATGTGGCGACCAACCATTTGATGTTGATTTACGTGGTTTGAATGGCGGGTTTACAACTGCAAATGCCGCTGCAAATTCCACAGCGGATCGGCCCAAAGCTGACAACCGTGGTGTAATTTCTTACCCTAATTATCAAGTGGCCGTTGCCAATCGCGGCGACACTTTGAATGACGTCGCCAATCGGCTTGGATTAGATGCGGCAGAGCTTGCTAAATTTAACGGCGTCGCTGCTGATATACCGCTGCGCAAAGATGAAATTATCGCCCTGCCCCGCCGTGTGGTAGAACCCTCGCCGCAAACTGGTTTTTTTGGCACTGGTCCTATTCAACCGCAGCCGGTTGATGTCACAACACTGGCGGGCAACGCGATCAATAACGCGCCTGACACTGCGGTAACAACCGCAACTCTTCCTTCGTTGGCAGCCCCACAAACGGGCCTAGAGCCAATCCGCCACAAAGTGGAACGTGGTGAAACTGCATTTACAGTTGCTAGACTTTATCAAGTTTCGGCCAAATCGTTGGCTGAATGGAACGGTCTGGGCAGCGATTTTGCCATCCGCGAAGGCCAGTTCTTATTGATCCCAGTGGCCAAGAAAAACCCACCTAAACGCCAACGCGATGCCGCTGCCACGCAGGCCCCCGGTCAAGGCTCTCCAACACCAACACCTCCAAGCGCCACCAAACCTTTGCCGAAAGACGATACCGTCGCTAAAACGCCAAAAGCGGCAACCAAAACTGTTGAGCCAATCGCAGATGTAGGCAAGCAAACTGCATCTGCAAAGGCCGCGAAGATGACGTTCCCAGTAAGTGGGTCAATCATCCGCGAATACGCCAAAGGTAAAAACGAAGGCATCAACATCAAAGGCGGCGCAGGTACCAACGTAATAGCCGCCGCTGCTGGTACAGTTGCAGCAATCACCAAAAGTGGTGATGGCATCCCAATCATAGTTGTACGCCATCCCGACAACCTCTTGACCGTCTATGCCAATGTCACCAACGTTAAGGTCAAAAAGGGCGACAGTTTACGTCGCGGTCAAGGCATTGCAAATTTACGTACAGGTGATGATGCATATGTGCATTTTGAAGTGCGCAACGGTTTTGACAGCGTCGATCCATTGCCGTTCCTACGTTAGAATGACCTAGCAAGCTGTCAATGTGACCACTTAATGCCAATGGTAGAGATTGCTATATTCAAGTCAAACCTTCGCCACATTTGTACGAAAAACACCTTTGATTTGACTTGATTCAACGCCGAAAGCCTTAGTGACGCCGTGTTTCCAGTTCAGAAACAATCCAACAAAAATGTTCGGATTGGTTTTTAGTTATGGCTATTTTTTATGCCTACAGCGATGTGATTTTTGGGACCCAAAGCACGATAGATGGGAACCCTGTAAACTACAATTTTGCACCTAGTGGCTCCAATTGGCGCTACACAGGAACTGACACATATTTCGTTGTTCAAGAAGAAGATGGTGCAACCAACTTCAATGGTGATCCAACAAATGAACAAGTGTCAGCACAAGAACAGTTTGGCGGCGTGGGCGAACAAACCGTTGATATTGGTGGCACAGATCGACAGTTGATCTGGGATTATACCTTTACGGTTTCACAAACTGTCGCGGGTGTCACAACGACATGGCAAGTTGCAGTTATCGACGTTGATTTGAACAATGACAACGATCTAAACGATGCAGGCGAGGACGGATATTTCTTAGTTTTCCCAGACGGTTTACCGCCCGCAGATACCAATCTTAGCATTGGTGGGATTTCCGCAAACTCAGATTTCACCCCTCACACCGCGTTGGGTGGATATGTCGTTTGTTTCGAAGCAGGCACCTTGATCGAAACCATCGACGGTCCACGGGCAATCGAAACACTGGAAGACGGCGACATGATCGAAACCCGTGATGGTGGTATGCAACCCTTGCGTTGGTCGGGGTGCACCACAGTTGTCGCCACAGGTGATCTGGCCCCTGTCGTCATTACCGCTGGCACATTTGGCAGCACCACCGACCTTGTTGTGTCCCCGCAACACGCTGTTTTGATCACAGGGTGGCGCGCTGAATTGTTTTATAGAGAAGACGAGGTCTTGGTGTGGGCAGTTGACTTGTTGGATCACGACGGCGTTTATCGTCGTCCCGGTGGTGTGGTCAACTATTGGCACATTTTGTTTGATGCACATCAGGTTGTAACTGCATCAGGCCTCTGGAGCGAGAGCCTTTACCCTGGCGAGATGACCATGGATGCCATCAGCCCCAAATCAAGGTGCGAAATAAATGAGCTGTTGGAAGATATAACAACGTACGGCCCAAAAGCCGCGCCGTGCATTCGCAAATTTGAAGCGGCGGTGATGTCAGCGGCCTACGCATAAGCCGCGCAGGTTTAAAGCTTAACCCCGTGACGCCCTGCAAGGTCCGTAAAGAATTGCCATGCAACCCGCCCAGAACGTGACCCACGTGTGGCCTGCCACTCAATCGCTTCAGCCCGCAAGATATCTGATGCAATTTGCAGATTATGCGCGTCGCAATATCCTTGGATCATTCGCAAATATTGGTCTTGGTCACAGGCGTAAAAGCCCAACCAAAGTCCAAATCGATCAGACAACGATACTTTTTCTTCGACAGCTTCTGCTGGGTTAATCGCAGAACCACGTTCATTTTCGATCATGTCGCGTGGCATAAGGTGGCGACGGTTTGATGTGGCGTACAGCACCACATTATCTGGTCGCCCTTCGATCCCACCATCTAGAATGGCCTTCAACGACTTATAATGCGCGTCATCTTGACCAAAGCTAAGGTCATCACAAAACAGAATAAATCGATCTTCGGACGCCCGTAAAAGGTTCAACAGTCGGGAGACCGATGGCAGGTCTTCGCGCTGTAATTCTACGATTTTAAGGTCAGCGTGTGTTTCTTGAACATCAGCGTGGATTGCTTTGACAAGACTGGACTTACCCATACCACGCGCGCCCCACAACAGCGCATTGTTTGCTGGCAGACCCTGTGCAAACTGGCGCGTGTTGGCAAGCAAAGTGTCACGTGAACGATCAACACCAATCAAAAGATTTAATGCCACACCTGATACATCTGGCACGGCCACCAACCGATCAGGCCCGGTGTGCCAAACAAACGCACTAGCGGATGAAAAGTCTGGTGCGGGCAAAGGGGCTGGTGCTAGACGTTCTAAAGCTTGCGCAATCCGATCCAAAAAACCGTCATTCACTTAAGATCACCCTCGTCATCTTCATCATCAGAAATCTCGTCATCACCCATTTCGTCGTCATCTTCATAAAAACCTTCTTCGCGCAATTTTGTCTCGCGGTCACGGTCAACACGTGCCACCAAAAGGATCGAGATTTCATACAAGCCATAAACTGCAACGAACAGGATAACCTGCGTAATAACATCTGGTGGCGTCACAACAGCAGCCAATGTCAAAATACCGACAACTGCGTATTTGCGCACACGGCGCAGGCCATCCGCATCGATCAGGCCTGACTTACCCATCAAAGTTAGCAAAACTGGCAGTTGGAAACACAAACCAAAGGCGACAATCAACTTAAGTGTAATGTCCAGCGTCTCGTTAACCTTGCCAAGAAAGACAATATCAATGCCAGTTTTAGTGTCGCCTGTAACCAAAGCAGCATCATTTGCGCCCGCGGCAACCTGATCCATGAAGCCAGAGAACAGCGATGGAATATCCTGAAACCCAAGGAAAAACCGCATCGCCAGCGGCGTCACGATCAAATGCGCAAACAAGGCACCAATAATAAACAACAACGGTGATGCGATGATAAACGGCAGAAACGCCGATTTTTCATTGCGGTAAAGACCGGGGGCCACAAAACGCCAAAGTTGGGTTGCAATAACGGGGAAGCCAAGCGCAAGCCCGCCGACCATTGCGATACGCAACAAGGTAAAAAAGTATTCTTGGGGCGCGGTGTACTGCATGACAGGATTGGGATTGCCCAACTCCCGCATGGTTTTTTCGATAGGTAAAAGCAGGAAATCCAGCAGATAGCCCGCAAAAATAAAGCAAAACAACATTGCGACGACAAAAGCTCCGACAGAGCGAATCAAACGCGTGCGCAACTCAGTAAGGTGTTCAATCAGCGGTGCGCTGCTGTCGTCCATGTCGTCTTCAGCTTGGCTCATGTTTCACTCTTCGGTGCTTTTTTGGGGGATGCCTTCTTAGGGGCGACGGCTTTTTTGGGTGCCGCTTTTTTGGTCGCTGGTTTTTTAGTGGTCGGTTTTTTAGTGGCCGGTTTTTCCACTGGCTTCAAAGCGGCCTCGGCTTCATCTGCTTTTGCAAGTGCCGCTGCAGCTTCGTCCGCTTTGCGTGTTGCGGCCGCACGTGCCGTGGAAGCCTGAATTTTCTTAGCTTGCTCGGCGCGTTTCGCCGCCAACTTGCCAGTCTCGCTATCAGGATCAATGTTCAAACCAGTATTGATGTCTTTGGTCGCATCCGCTGCAGCCTCTTTGACGCTGTCAAATGCTGATCCCATTGGATTGGTGGCCGTTTTTAAAGTTTTCGAGATGTCCTTCATCCCAGATTCATCGACAGCCTTATTCATGGCGAACTGAAATTCACGCGCCATGCCACGGGCCTTGCCGACAAACTGTCCAACATTGCGAAACAGCATCGGCAAGTCCTTTGGACCAACCACTATTAGGGCGACGATGCCGATCACCAGCATCTCTACCCCGCCCATACCAAACATGGCTTAAACCTTGTCTGTTTTGTCAGCTTCTGGTGTCACGTCTTTTGCAACGACAACTTCAGCGTCTGCATCTGCTTCATCGTCTTCCAGTTCTTTTGTGCCTTCAGAGATGCCTTTTTTGAAAGATGTGATGCCTTTTCCGACTTCACCCATCAGCGAGCTGATTTTACCACGCCCAAACAGCACCAGTACAACAACAGCGATTAGCAATACTTGCCAAGGTCCTAATGACATATTATGTCTCCTACTTTTATGTCTTGCACGCCAAACGACATGCCCAAATGTTCACTAACTTTATTAAAGGGGCCATCAGGTCAGGGAAAGTAATAATAGCGTTAAGTGCGTAGTTCTAGCCAAAAATCTGTATGGATATTTTGGACACCAAGAACAACTGACAGGTTTATGTCAGTTGTTCTTGGTGTTAAGTGTTTGAGCAAAGTTCCAAGGAAATTCCATGACAAGATCTGATCGATTGTTCAATATTATGCAAATGCTACGCAGTGGCGCACTGCACCGCGCGCAGGATATTGCCCAACGGATGAATGTATCCGTGCGTACCATTTACCGTGATATTGATTGTTTGGTGGCCTCAGGCGTTCCAATCGAAGGATCACGCGGCATTGGCTACCACGCCCTTGATGTTATCACCCTTCCCCCAATTACTTTGTCCCAATCAGAGTTAGAGGTCTTGAACCTTGGCCTGGCAATTGTTGTTGAAGCAACTGATCCGACGCTACGTGCTGCCGCTGAAAGCTTGGCCGCGAAAATTGAGAGCGCCCTGCCAGAACGCAGTGTCGATACTGCAGATGCGTGGAAATTTGCGCGCTCTCCTTTTTCAGATGCCGCGCGTGGGTTTTCCTTTGTGCCGCTGATCCGCGCCGCGATAAAAGCGAAACAGAAACTGCAAATTACCTATAATTCAAAAGGTGACAGGATCACTTCACGTGCCGTTCGCCCCTTACAAATGGAATACTGGGGGCGCGTTTGGACACTAACGGCATGGTGTGAAGCCCGTGCGGCTTTTCGTGTATTTCGCGTTGATCTTATTCAAAACGCTGAAGCGCGGCCTGAAATGTTCGTCGACGAAGTTGGAAAACGTTTAAGCGACCACTTAAGCCTTTAGCTTCCAGTCTGTTTGCACAGGCAAGAACGCCTCGACAGACGCTTGCGCGATCACAATTGTGTCGGAACCGTTTTCAGATACCACGTTAAGGCCACCAAACACTGCCGTCACGTCCGCCCGGCCACGGGGCAGCTTTGCTATAAGTGACGTAACATCTACCTGATCCGGATCTTGAACTGCGACAGTCACCTGCACGCGCATCGCATCATGCGAAAGCTTAAGCGCCCCAAACAACGGCAAGGATGAATGGCGAAATGCGTCTTCGATCGCACGGGCGCAAGCCTTGGTATAATCCATTCCATGCAGGTCGTTGCCCATGCCCATCTCGATTATTACACGCTGCTCTTGAGGTGATGTATCAGTCATTGGCACGCTCCATATCGAAAGCGACAGACAGGGCTACATTTGCCATAATTGTGGGATTTCCTGTGCCTTCAGGGCGTGGAATGTCCAAGCCACCTTTGTGCACTTTGAACGTTGTATCACCATATGGAAACACCTCGGCCACAGCCTTTACATCAATTTCCTCAGGTTTTTGCACTGCAATTTCGACAGTAATCTTCATAGCGTCCTTAGGAAAACCAAACAGCTCTGCCAGATTGATAGAATTGTGCCAAAGCGCGTCTTGAACCGCCCGCTTTGCTGCTTGAGTGTAATCGCCACGGCGCAGCGAGGTCCCCATACCAAATTCCGTCAAAAGTCGCATTACACATTCCCTTCCGCTTGAAATACAAAACATCTGTCACGCCGTACAGTCAGCCACATAACTGTGCCGTTCTTTGGTAGGAATACGTTGGGTACAGTGCCCTTCATCGTAGAACCATCATGATCCAGTCGAAACTCAACCAAGCTTTCATTGCCCATAAACCGTGCACGTTCAACCACGGCGCGGGCGGGCGTACCATCAACCGCAGTTGATTTTGGCCCCTCGCCTGCGCGGTCAAAGTCGATGCGCAAATGTTGGGGGCGAAACACGATATCAACTTCGGTGCCATCTGGCATACCCGGAGCCAAGAAGCGACCAAACGGGGTCATGGCCAATGCACCCTCCACCTTGGCCGTGAGTGTGTTGGCGTCACTGAAAAAGGCGACAGCAGAGCGATCTAATGGGCGCGTATAAACGTTATAGGCCGCGCCTTGTTGGACGATTTTACCAGCCCGCATCAAAGCAATTTCGTCAGCCATGCGCATGGCTTCGTAGGGTTCGTGCGTCACCAAAAGGACGGCGGTGTCTTCTTCTTTCAGGATACTTAAGGTTTCATCACGGATGCCGTCACGCAGCCGGTTGTCTAAGCCTGAAAACGGTTCATCCATCAACATGATGCGCGGTTTTGGGGCCAAGGCACGGGCAAGCGCCACGCGCTGTTGTTCACCACCCGAAAGCTGATGAGGATACCCATCAATGAACTCGCCTAAATCGACGCGGGCCAACAACTCTTCAACGCGCGCACGTTTCTCAGCCTTGGTCCCCTTAAGTCCATAAGCGACGTTGTCAGCAACGCTAAGGTGT
This sequence comes from uncultured Paracoccaceae bacterium, assembly GCA_905182355.1. Taxonomy (GTDB): domain Bacteria; phylum Pseudomonadota; class Alphaproteobacteria; order Rhodobacterales; family Rhodobacteraceae; genus Ascidiaceihabitans. Next base: position 75,005 of record CAJJBH010000022.1, read on the forward strand.
GGAAACAACGCAAAATCTTGAAACATTAATCCAATCTCACGCCTTTCTGGCGGGACACGGAAAACCGTGTCACAAATCAAGTTGCCATCCACGTAAATTTCACCGCTGTCTTGCATCTCGACCCCTGCAATCATGCGAAGAGTTGTGGACTTACCGCACCCAGATGGCCCTAAAAGACAAGTCACCTGTCCTGGCATGATCTTGAGCGACACATCATCCACCACCGCCCGCCCATCAAAGCTGCGGCGCAGGTTGCGGATTTCAAGCCGTGGGGTTTGGTCTGTGGGGTTACTCAACGCCATGGCCTTTATTTTCCGATTAAAAGAGTCGGATTAGCAACTATCAGCCCTTCCGCGCCCCCGCAAGCACTGTGGCAAAGCCAGTGACCAAAACAATCATACAAATAACCAACAGTTGTTCGTATTTGTGGCCTGCCGGCAGGATCGCAGCAAAGCTGGGCCATGCCCTTCCAAAATAGACCAAAGCCCCGAAAATGGCTGCCGTAAACGCAACCATGTAGGACCACAATGCAACTTGGCGGCCCATAACAAGGCCCACAATCAACACCGGCGACAGAAACATAGATGCCGTCCCAGATACTGCGACCGCATCGAACAACGTCTTGTTGCCCCACAAAGTCAGCGCGCCCCCCGCCAGCATAAAGATCACCATTACAGCACGACCTCCATTCAAGGTACGTGGTGCAAGGCGCAGCTCCTCCACAACCAAACGAGACGCTGATGCTAAGGCTGAATCCAGTGTGCTAAGGGCGGATACCAACAATGACACCATCAACAAGATAAACACCCACGCAGGGAACATCTGCCCCCATGTGCCGATCAATTGCCCTTCGTATTCCGCCCCTGTCAGGCTAGCTTGGATGCCAAAGAACCCAAATCCTATGATGCACAGCGTCGATATCCAAAATGCATGCAGGAAAGAGCGGCGAGTGGTGTCTTTATCCGCAATAAAACCACGGTCCATCATCACTGGATCATGTGCGGGGTATGAGAACACTTGAAGCGCGGCGACGGCCAGCAGAATCCAACCGTTGTAGGTGCCAGAAACACCAGGCGCGGTTAGGATTGCACCAAAATTAAAGCTATGGCTAAGGATCAGCGCAATAAATGCTGCGCCAAAAGCCAGCAAGAACAGTAGCATTTGAACAACATCAGTGCGCAGTGCGGCGCTTAAACCGCCCCAAGCAGAATAACCAAGCCCCAACACAGCAACAACCAAAATAGCAGGCGTACCCGATCCCCCCAGAACAGCCGCTGCGATAAGGCCAACAACCAACAAATTGGCAAACACTTCAGACAAAAGACGCAACCCTATAACGATATTGTAAGATGTGGTGCCAACGCTGCCGAACCGCGCGCCCAACCAATCTTGAACCGAGGTCGCACCAGCTTCGCGCAAACGCGAAACGATAAAGCCACCACTTAGGAAAGATGCGTAATACGCAGCATAAGCCAATGTACCAGCTATCCCATAATAATAACCAAGGATTGCCGCGTTCATCAGGCTGCGCGCAAATATCCATGTCGTGACCTGACTTAGAACAAGCACCCAAAGGGTCGGCGCGGTACCGCCTTCAGACATTCCACCAAAAAATCCATTCACAGTTGCTCGGCGCGGGGCCGCAATCAGGCTAAGAATAACAATAATGGCGAAGATTGCGATTAGGGCTGTGGCTGTCATTTCGTCCTCGGATTTATCGTTTTGGGCGCTATGACAGCCTTACCCAATTAGTGCCACTACAGACGACGGTCACACACATGTGATATCAAATTGGTCCCAATCTTTTGGATCGGTTACGCTGTTAATTCAAAGTTCAGAACAGTATGGTCCATACCGTTCACTTGAATTGTGATGCGATGTGGGCCTTCATAAAGTGTGAAGGTGCTGGCCCCGGCTTTCAACTTGTGTGATTTTTTCAAGGTGAGTGGTGCGCCAAAGCATACCTTACCTTGCTTTAACTTGAATACCTTCTCAGCACGCTTTCCATCTGCACGTGCGAAATCTATCCGGTAATCGACCAAAACAGGGCAATCAGTTTGTGATGTAATCTCGATTTCGAATGAAACTGCATCGCCCATCGCCACGACGGGCGTAAGTATTTCAGCGGAAACCTGAACAGGTGCATCAGCGCGAAACCCAAGCAAATCCAACGCCCCCACATGACCTTGTTTGACCAATGTGCGCAGACTGTGGCGGGTCATCCAATCCAATTCTTTTGCTGATTGCTTGCCTGCTATTGACCAATCCTGAAGTAATGCAACAACGCGATCAGCGTCAATTTTAGCAATATCATTTAGGTGGTTAGCAACAGAACGGGTGACGTACCGCGTCTGATCGCCTTGCAATCCATTCAGCAATGGCACTGTTTGTTCTTGTGTCAAAGTGACAGATTTCGCCCAAGGTAATCTGGGCCGTGTGCCTTCACTGACCAAACGACGCACATGATAATTTTCGTCCTTGCTCCATTCTGCCAACCGCGCCAATGTTTCCTCAGGCCACCGGTTCAAAAATGGTCTGATATAAAACTCCATCGAAAACCGCTGTGTCGCGACAAATATCAGGTCCAAGGCCCGTTCACAGTGATTTTCAAGCCCATGCCTTACCGCCAAAATCCCTGGGATGGCATGAATAAAGTGACCAAAATCATCATCCGTCAACGCAGGATCAAGGCGGGACGGCATCGCGGCTTCTAGCTGTTCCGCCAGTGTTGGAAAATCAGACGACAGTTGACTTTCCACACAATCAGCCATCCATTCTAGCCGCTGCATTAGCTCACGAACAGCGAAGCCACTTAAGGCTTCGCTCTCGAATTTTGCAGCATCAAATGACGGGATTTCAGCAGCATACTCTTGCGCCAATTGCCCAACCGTCTGCGCGTTAAACATATGGTCTTTGAGCGAGAAACGTTCATGTACACTTGCCATTTCACAGGGTCGCGTTTGTACTGCCACCATCCATCAGTAGGTTTTGGCCCACTATGAAGCCTGCATGTTGGCTGCACAAAAATGCACAAGCTGCGCCAAATTCGGCGGCTGATCCATAACGGCCAGCGGGAATAGACGCTGCACGTTCTGCACGGGCTTCTTCCATCGTGATCCCACGCGCGTTGATAACACCAGTGTCCAACGCAAAAGCACGGTCTGTGTCATGAATACCCGGCAAAAGGTTGTTTATCGTAACACCGTGCCCCGCAACCTGACGCGAAGTGCCCGCAACATAGCCAGTCAATCCAGCGCGTGCAGAATTGGACAGGCCAAGCACAGCAATTGGTGCTTTCACGGACTGAGATGTAATGTTGACCACACGACCCCAGCCACGATCCATCATTGCGGGAAGCAAGGCTTTCATCAACATAATTGGGGCCAACATGTTAGCATCAAGTGCTTTGATGAAGTCATCGCGATCCCAATCGGACCACATACCCGGAGGTGGACCACCTGCGTTTGTTACAAGGATATCAACTCCTTGAGCAACTTTAAGAACAGCTTCTTGCCCATCAGCACTCGCAATGTCGGCAGCAATTGTAACAACCTCGACACCATACTCTGCACGGATTGCTGCAGCGGAAGCTTCTAAGGCTTCGGACCCACGTGCGTTCATCACAAGGTTCACCCCTGCCGCGGCCAGTTGTTGGGCGCAACCCAGCCCCAAACCCTTGGATGATGCGCAAACCAGTGCGCGTTTAGCCGAAATACCCAAATCCATGACAGTTCCTCCAAAAGTTGATTTGGCATAGCACTAGCATTGCCAATCAACTAAGTGCCAGTAAAAGAACGGATGATTGACGCGAAGCCGCCACACTTCTAGATTAGTTTTTCTTATATCGTAACCATTGGATCGGTAGCTTTATGTTCCAATCGACCTCATCCAAAACTGCACCGGCCCAAAGCCTGCCTGTATATCGCAGTGCAGATTTTGTCGTGATTGATGGTGCCAATTTGGATGATCCACTCTCATTTGCAGCAGAGCTGTTGTTGGATGATGTTTACGAATTGAGATATGCTATTCAGCCAAGCCGGTTGTCACTTAATGCTAAATTAGAGACCAAGTTTACCATCGCAGATGACTCTGAAATTGGGTCAGTAGGTGCAGAAAATCATTTGGACAGCGCTTTAACGCTGATGTCACCCGATGGCCAGATCACGGACGCAATCGTCTTGGTAGAAGTCGATGAAACAGGCGGTATCAATGACATTTATTTGCTACCCCTCGCCCCTTTGTCATACAAGACAAACTATAGTCTTGTTGGAAACAATACCGACACAGCTGCCCATACTTTTGCCCAAATGGCTTGTGTAAGCTTTTCAAGCGGCACGCACATAACACTCAACTCAGGTGAACAGAGACCAATTGAACTGCTAAAGATTGGCGATCGGGTTCTGACCCGTGATGATGGCCCGCAAAAGGTGCGCTGGATTCGCCAAAGCACCCATCGCGCTGTTGGTGATTTTGCCCCAATCTGCATCAAAGCTGGGACATTAAACAATGACAACGACCTGATAGTCAGCCCTGACCACCGCTTGTTTATTTACCAACGCTCTGACGAACTGGGCGCGGGCCGGTCCGAATTGTTGGTTAAAGCCCGTCATCTTTTGAACGGCGATACGATTGTAACCCAAGACGGTGGTTTTGTGGACTACTTTCAACTGTTGTTTGACAGCCATCAGATTATCTACGCTGAAGGGATCGCAGCTGAATCAATGTTGATCGACACGCGCACCAAACCTGTGTTGCCTGCCGATTTATCAAAAAAACTGGGTGATGTGATCCCCGGTCACTCTAACCTTCCCCATGCTGGGTTGGACGTTCATGAAAAACTTCTTGACCGCCCGGATGCCGAAGAACTTCTACGTCGCGCTTCGTCACGCAGAACATAGTTGACGCACCGCTTGCGCCACAACCACCCCCAATCTATAGGGTTTGATATGTTAGACAACGCCTCAAACCGCCCCGCTTTGCCGCCCGAAATTGCGCGCCGCCGTACGTTTGCGATCATCTCGCATCCCGATGCCGGCAAGACGACGCTGACGGAAAAGTTCCTGTTGTTCGGGGGCGCAATTCAAATGGCAGGTCAAGTCCGTGCAAAAGGTGAATCGCGTCGTACGCGATCCGACTTTATGGCAATGGAAAAGGATCGGGGTATCTCTGTTTCGGCCTCAGCAATGTCATTTGATTTTAAAGACTATCGGTTCAATTTGGTTGATACCCCCGGCCACTCAGATTTTTCCGAAGACACATACCGCACGCTGACAGCTGTGGATGCCGCAGTAATGGTAATCGACGGCGCAAAGGGCGTTGAATCCCAAACCCAAAAGCTGTTCGAAGTTTGCCGAATGCGCGACCTGCCCATCTTGACGTTTTGTAACAAGATGGACCGCGAGAGCCGTGATGTTTTCGAGATCATCGATGAAATTCAGGAAAATCTAGCAATTGATGTGACGCCAGCCAGCTGGCCCATTGGTGTGGGTCGCGATTTTATCGGCTGTTATGATATTTTACGTGACCGCCTTGAATTGATGGACCGCGCGGACCGTAACAAAGTTGCAACGTCAATCGAAATCAACGGCTTGGACGATCCAAAGCTGGCCGAACACGTACCCGCTGCTCAACTGGCACAGTTGCTAGAAGAGTTGGAAATGGCCCGCGAATTGCTGCCCCCAATGGACAAGGCCGCGTTGGCTGAAGGCTCATTGACCCCTATCTGGTTTGGCTCTGCTATCAATTCGTTCGGCGTTAAAGAATTGATGGACGGCATAGCAAACTATGGCCCCGAACCGCAAATTCAAACCGCCCAACCGCGCAGCATCGCACCTGAAGAAAAGAAGGTCGCTGGCTTTGTGTTCAAGGTTCAAGCGAACATGGACCCAAAACACCGCGACCGCGTCGCCTTTGTGCGCCTTGCGTCAGGTCACTTCCATCGCGGCATGAAGCTGACACATGTGCGCAGCAAAAAACTGATGACGATTTCAAATCCAGTGCTGTTCCTTGCGTCAGATCGTGAGCTGGCGGAAGAAGCATGGGCTGGCGACATCATCGGGATCCCCAACCACGGCCAATTGCGCATTGGTGATACGTTGACCGAAGGTGAAGAGATACGCGTGACTGGCATTCCATCTTTTGCGCCTGAATTGCTTCAAGGGGTTCGCGCAGGCGATCCGTTGAAGTCTAAGCACCTCGAAAAGGCATTGATGCAATTTGCGGAAGAAGGCGCTGCCAAAGTGTTCAAACCTTCAATCGGCGCAGGCTTTGTAGTGGGTGTTGTGGGGCAATTGCAATTTGAGGTCCTAGCCAGCCGGATCGAGCTGGAATACGGTCTGCCCGTTCGGTTCGAGCAATCCCAATTCACATCCGCCCGTTGGGTGAATGGCGACAAAAAAGCCGTCGATGATTTTATCGAAAAGAACAAACTTCATATATCGCATGACCATGATGGCGACGTTGTTTACCTTACGCGTTTGCAGTGGGACATTGATCGTGTTGAACGCGATTATCCCGATGTGCGCCTTACCGCGACAAAGGAAATGATGATCTAAGGACATGAATGTGCGGGACAAATCAAAACAAAATGACCCGCACGACAAAACCACGTACTTGCCGAACCAGCCTCTTCCATCTGTTCCCAAGACGCTGAGCTGGGGCGTTGTCAGCACCATCAAAGCCCCTATCGAGCATATAGAACGCTTTGCAGCATGGCATTTGGTCGCGGGTGCCCACCACATTCATATCCACCTTGATGTGCCTGATACACGTATCTCGGAACGGCTTGCCCATCCACAGATCACCTATACCCAATGTGATGATGCCTATTGGGCAAAGGCCCCAGAAAAAGCGCATCAAACGCATCAATTGCGCCAAGCCTACAACGCAACGCGCAGCTATCGGGCCAGCAATATGGATTGGCTTGCCTACATAGATGTCGACGAATTCCTGTTAACAAAAATTACCCTGGCTGAACAACTGGCGGCGGCGCAACATGACGCCGCATTTGTTCGCATTCACCCTGTCGAACTGATGGCACACGACACCGATCCCTTCAATGAAACTGCTTACTTCAAACGCGCCCGTAAACATGCCAAACAGCCGAAATCTGTTCTGGAAACCATTTACCCAACCTTTGGGGCATATGTACCTGAAGGGTTCATTTCTTACGCTGGTGGAAAAAACATCACTAGGACAGGCATTCCAGATGCGCGTATCGGCATCCACGCCACGATGCATATGGGTGTGCGGCTTTCAAATGGGCAACACATAGACGGCATCGCAATCGGCCATGCACACGCCCCCGATTGGGCAACCTTCAAGGCCCATTTCGATTATCGAATATCGAAAGGATCTTAACGTAAAAAATCCAGCGAAAGCAGCCGATTGAACGACGTGTTGTCCCTTATTGTAAAAGAAGAGGGGGAAATAGGTTTACGCCAATTCTTTGATGAAATGTGTAAGGCATCACCTGAACGTCTTGACCTTTTACGCTCCCATGACATGCTAATTGAGTGGAGGCTGGACCTAGACCAAAAAAAGTCAGGCACCACTTTGGCAAGCTGGAGGATTAGATATGTTGCGATGGGGACTAGTGGCCACAATTCTTGCGCCAACACCTGATATCCTGCGATTTGCAGCCTTTCATTTAGACGCAGGTGCACATCGGCTTTATATTTACTTAGATGATCCAAATGCAGACGCTTATGGACCGCTTAAAGCCCATCCAAAAATTCGTGTTCAAAAGTGTGATGATGCATATTGGCTGAAAATTGGTGGTAAACGCCCTGCCAAACATCAGGTTCGTCAAAGTAAAAACGCCACCCATGCCTACCACCGTAAGACGGAAATTGATTGGTTGATCCACATGGACGTGGACGAATTCATCGTTTGTGATCAGGATGTTGGAACAGTTCTATATGATTTGGCCGACAACAAGCTTTGCGCACGGCTGCGCCCAATGGAGCAATTGGTAGGCTCGGGCAACGCGTTTAAGGCGTTCATACCGAACGGGCCAAACCGCATTCCAACTGTCCAAGAAATTTACCCTGAATTTGGTAAATACGTCAAAGGCGGCTTTCTAAGCCATATTGCTGGAAAATTGTTTGTACGCACCGATCAAGAGAACATGAACCTTCGTATCCACAACGTGTTTGAGGGAGATCTCAGCAACCCGCAACAGGTTAACCTTACCAACATAGATCTTGCCCATTGTCATGCCAAACCATGGAAAGAATGGCTGGAATCCTTCAACTATCGCTTAGACAAGGGATCTTATAGGTCTGACCTATCCCCTGCAATTGATGGCGACCTTTCTTTACACGACTTGTTTCGCAACCTTCTGGACACCGAAGGTGACGCAGGTCTAAAGCGGTTTTACGATGAAATTGCGATGGACAGCCCTGCCCTTCAAACACGGTTGAAAGCGCATGATCTTTTGCGCAATGCCAACCTTGATCTTGATGTAAAATTGGCGCGGCATTTTCCTGATTTCACCTGATGGTTTGACCCGACTGTCGCTTCTTGGTATGCCCGCCGCAGTGTCGCGACGATGGAGTCGCCCCTAGGGCCATGAGGGCCGACACAGATTGCTGCCGCGGGCGACGATATTGTCCGCAACATTCGGACATACATGACAAAATTTTCTGATCTAAACCTATCTCCAAAGGTCCTCAAAGCCGTCCTTGAAGCAGGCTATGAAAGCCCAACGCCCATTCAAGCAGGCGCTATACCCCCTGCTTTGGAAGGACGTGACGTTTTGGGTATTGCCCAAACCGGCACAGGCAAAACCGCTAGTTTCACCCTTCCCCTGATCACAATGCTTGCCCGTGGGCGCGCACGTGCACGCATGCCGCGCAGCTTGGTTTTGTGCCCAACACGCGAATTGGCGGCGCAGGTGGCGGAAAACTTCGACACCTACGCCAAGCACGTCAAACTGACCAAGGCCCTACTGATTGGTGGCGTTTCGTTCAAAGAACAAGACACGCTTATCGACAAAGGCGTCGACGTTTTGATTGCGACACCAGGTCGTCTGCTTGACCATTTTGAACGTGGCAAACTGATCTTGAATGACGTTAAGGTTATGGTTGTGGATGAAGCAGACCGTATGCTGGATATGGGGTTCATTCCTGATATCGAACGTATCTTCGGACTTACACCTTTCACACGTCAAACCTTGTTCTTCTCAGCGACTATGGCGCCTGAAATTGAGCGTATCACCAACACCTTCTTGTCCAACCCCGCTCGCATCGAGGTAGCCCGTCAGGCGTCTGCATCCGAGACGATTGAACAAGGCGTTGTTATGTTCAAAGGCTCTCGCAAAGATCGCGAAGCCACTGAAAAACGCAATGTGTTGCGCAAGATGATCGATGCAGAGGGTGACAAGTGCACCAACGCAATCATCTTTTGCAACCGCAAAGTTGATGTGGATGCCGTTGCTAAATCATTGAAAAAGCATGGGTATGATGCCGCGCCAATCCACGGAGATTTGGATCAGTCGCAACGTACAAAAACACTGGATCAGTTTCGCAACGGCGAATTGCGCTTATTGTGTGCCTCAGATGTTGCCGCACGCGGCTTGGATGTTCCATCCGTCAGCCACGTCTTCAACTTCGACGTCCCGAGCCACGCTGAGGACTATGTGCATCGCATTGGTCGTACGGGCCGCGCGGGTCGTGAAGGCAAGGCCATGATGATCTGCGTTCCACGTGACGAAAAGAATTTCGAAGACATCGAACGTTTGTTGCAAAAGCCAATTCCACGCCTTGAAAACCCGTTAGCGAATGATGCACCTGCCCCAAAGGAAGCTAAACGGGATGCTGCACCAAAAGAAACGAAAGTGGACAGTGCAAAAAAGCCGAAAGAAGATAAACCAAAGCGCACACGTAATCGCACGCGCAAGACTGATGTAGCACAAGAAACAACTCCAGCTCCGTTATCCGAAGTTGTGGCTGACGTAGCTACAACTTCAGCGGCCGAAGCTTCTGAAGTTTCCAATGATGTTGTCACCAAGGTTCAAGAAACCGTGGCAAGCGTAACAGAAGCGGTGTCTAGCGAACCAACACCTGTTGCACCGGATGCCAAACCAAACCGCACACCCGGCGGACGTGGTCGCAATAACGATCGTAACAAAAACGACCGTGGTAATGACGGCAACAATGATCGTGGAGCAAAGGTTGCTGGCTTGGGCGAGCACACACCAACCTTTATCGAAAAAAGCTTTGCAGAGCGTTACGACAGCTAAAAAAACTTAGCTTGTCTAAGTTATAAATCAAAAAACGCGACGCATTTACAAGGCGTCGCGTTTTTTATTTCTGCGGTGTAGATAGGGCGAAGGTCGCTAATGTTACCCTCGCCCTATCCAACAAATTTAGCTTAGTCGGCTTACAACAACTGTGACCTCAGGTTTCTTACCAACTTCGTTCTGGCCAGTTTGACGCACAATTTTACGCAATGCTTCATTCAACTTTGCATCATCACGCAGGGTTTTAGGATTCGCACGGCCCAAAAACTGGCTTAGATCTGCTTCCAAAACTTCGGTCAACTCGGCGTTTGATGACCCAGTTTTGGACAAGCCCATCACTTCGCACCACGGATCACCCAAAGGCTCATCGTCTTCGTCCATGATCAAGGTCACAACGACATGGCCGTTCAGTGCCATACGGATACGATCCCGCACAACACCGTCCAACGCACCAATCTGAACCGAACCATCCAAATAGGTCCGGCCCGTTTCGATGTATTCAACAACCTTTGGCTTGTTACCACTAAGATCGATCATCATCCCGTTCACAGCCAAGATACTGGCGATCCCTTTGGCTTCACCCAATTTCGCGTGCTCGCGCAAATGACGATGCTCACCGTGCATTGGGATCAGGATTTGCGGTTTAACAATGTCATGCATCCGCTCAATATCAGGGCGATTGGCGTGGCCAGATACGTGGTAATGGCCGGAGCTTTCATCAACAACATCTACGCCTTTTTCGGAAAACGCATTCATAATCTGAATGACGCCTTTTTCGTTGCCCGGGATGGTTTTGGAGGAGAACAAGAAGGTGTCTCCTTCTTTCATCGTCAGACCCATATATTTGCCACGGGCAAGCTGTGCAGATGCAGCGCGGCGTTCGCCTTGCGATCCCGTCACCAACAGCATTACGTTTTCACGCGGCAAAGATTTAGCATCTTCTGGGCTAATCACTGGTGGGAAGTCTTTAAGAACCCCAGTTTCAATCGACGCTTCGACCATGCGGCGCATAGCACGACCCAACAGAACGATCGAACGACCAGCGCGTTCACCCGCCTGCGCCAGTGTTTTTACACGTGCAACGTTAGAAGCAAATGTGGTTGCAACAACCATTCCAGAGGCGGCAGACACCATCTTTTCAATCTCTGGACCAACTGTGATCTCTGATTGACCAGCGTTGGGTGAAAACACGTTGGTACTGTCACAAACAAGCGCCTTAACGCCGTCTTTGCAAACATCAGCCCACAATTCAGGATCAAACGCTTCACCCACAATTGGGGTTTCGTCCAATTTGAAATCGCCAGTGTGCACAATTCGACCCGCAGGTGTGTCGATAATCATCGCACCACTTTCAGGGATTGAGTGTGCAATTGGCAAAAAGCCCACCTTAAACGGTCCAAAATCACGCTGTTCAGGCCATGCACCCATCACGGTGACGGATTCGTGTGGATGGCCATATTCCGACATCTTGCGACGTGCGATGTTTGCTGTGAAGGCACGCGCGTAAATTGGCGCTTGAAGGCGGCCAAAGGTGTGCGAAATGGCGCCCACGTGGTCTTCGTGTGCGTGGGTCACAAAGACGGCTTCAATGCGGTCCCTGCGTTCCTCCAACCAAGACACATCAGGTAGGATCAAATCGACCCCAGGGCTGCCATCCATATCGGGAAAGGTTACGCCAAGATCGACAACGATCAGACGCTCCTTGCCCGGTTTTCCATAGCCATATACATAGGCATTCATGCCAATTTCGCCTGCGCCGCCGAGGGGCAGATAGATTAATCGTTCACTGCTCATGAGATCAGTTATTTTCCTTGTTGTAGCGATGAATCACGGTCAATCCGTGCATCGTTAAATCATCTTGAAAGTCGTCAAACAGCTTTTCTGTTTGCTGAAACAAAGGGGCCAGCCCCCCTGTGGAAATCACGCGCATGTCACGGGCGCGTTCCGCCTTAATGCGGGCACATATCTCACGCACCAGACCGACGTAACCCCAAAATACACCTGATTGCATACAGGCCACAGTATTGGTGCCAACAACGGACCGGGGTTTGGAAATATCGACATGTGGTAACGCAGCTGCTGCTTGATGTAGCGCTTCAAGGCTAAGGTTCACGCCAGGCGCAATAACACCGCCAACGTATGCACCGTCTGTATCAACAACGTCAAAAGTTGTTGCAGTGCCAAAATCCACCATAATCAGATCGCCGCCATAAAGGTCAAAACCTGCGACAGTATTGACCAAACGGTCGGGTCCAACGGCGGTTCCCGCGTCAACGCGAACCTCAACAGGCAACAGGCAATCAGCCTTTCCAACAACGATAGGTCGGGTTTTAAAATAACGGTCAGCCAGTATCCGAAGGTTGAAAACAACACGTGGCACAGTCGACGACACTATGACGTCCGTAACCGTGACTTCAATCTTCTGAAATTCCATAAGCGTGCGAAGCCAGACGTAATACTGATCGGCCGTCCGCTTCCAATCCGTTGCTGTGCGCCAAGTTCCGATAAACCGCTCCCCATCCCAGATTGAGAAGACCGTATTGGTATTACCACAGTCGATTGCCAGCAGCATGAGGCAGCTCCGCTCTTTAAAAGTATACGTCCGCTGCCGGAATGGCGACGCGGCCTTGGGGTGTCTCTAAAACAAGTTGCCCTACTTCGTCCACCTCGCGAAATGTACCGACCCATTCATCACGGGCCGTTCTGGCAGTTATAACTTCGCCAAGTCGGGCTGCATGTGCCATCCATGCTGTGCGGATTGGGGCAAATCCATAGGTTTGGAACTGATCTTCGTAACGGGCAAATGCATTGGCCAGCAGATCAAGAAATACTTCTGGCAAGACCGTTATTCCCAATGTGCCACACAAAGATACAGGCCTTACCGCGCCTGACTCGACCTGCTCAGCACTTGGCGCAGCAACAAGGTTCACACCAATTCCAATTGCTAGATGGGTCATACCACCACTCAGCCCAGCACTTTCAAGTAAGATCCCTGCAACCTTGCCACCGCGTAGTAAAACGTCGTTGGGCCATTTCAACGCAAAAGCCGTTTCTTGGCCTGTCGCCGCAACAAACGCATCACGCAACGCAAGTGCGGCCACAAAAGAACGAAGGCCAGCGTCGGCCGGTGCCCCAGAAACGGGCAAAACCAAAGTTGCGGCGAAATTACCAGCAGGCATAACCCATGCACGCCCACGACGACCACGTGCTGCGGTTTGGGTATGGGCCAAAATCCATTCAGGTCCAGACAAGTCAGGCGCGATACGCGCTGCCTCACTTAAAGTGGAATCAACCGTATCCAACACACGGCGACCGTACCCGTCCGGCCAGCCGCTCATGCGTTCACTTTGCAAAATAAACTTTCCCCGAAGGGTCGTTTAATTAACAAGCGTCGCTGCTGCTGCGGTTGCTGCCGCTTCAACACCAAACATATTAATAATTCCAAACACCATGATTGCAGCTGAAGCCATCAAGAACCCCCATAGAATGGGTGATTTGTTCACGTCAAGGCCATCAGCCTGCTCTTCACCAAAGTACATGTAGAAAACGATCCGTAGGTAGTAGAACGCACCAATAACAGACGCGATTACACCTGCAATTGCCAACCATGCCAATCCGGCGTCATAGGCTGCACGCAATACATACAATTTGCCAAAGAAGCCCAACATTGGTGGAACACCAGCCAGCGAGAACAACAAGACCAACATCGCAAATGCGCGGCCAGGCTGTGCAATGGCGTACATATTTAGTGATGCAATATCAGTGACGGGTTGGCCGTCTTTTTCCATCAATAGGATAAAGGCGAATGTCCCAATGTTCATGGTGATGTAGATCGCCATATAAACAAGCATTGCCTCAACGCCCAAAACGGTACCTGCCGCAAGGCCCATCAAAGCATACCCCATATGGGCAATAGACGAATACGCCATCAAGCGTTTGATATTTGTTTGACCAATCGCGGCAACTGCACCTAGGAACATCGACAGCAACGACAATAGGGCGACAATTTGCTGCCAATCAGCAACTGCGCCACCAAATGCATCATGCATTACACGTGCGAACAGACACATGGCAGCCATCTTAGGAGCCGTGGCAAAGAAGGCCGTAACTGGTGTTGGCGCACCTTCATAAACGTCAGGCGTCCACATGTGGAACGGTACAGCCGACACCTTAAAGGCAAGGCCTGAGATCAAGAAGATTAGACCAAACAATAAACCAAGCGACACTTCGCCGTGCACAGCTGTTTGGATAATACCTGAGAACACCGTTGTACCGGCATATCCGTAAACAAGCGACGCGCCATAAAGCAACAAGCCGGAGGACAACGCCCCCAATACAAAGTACTTCAGGCCAGCTTCAGTCGATTTAACGCTGTCACGGCGCAAGGATGCAACGACATACAAAGCCAATGATTGCAGTTCCAACCCCATGTAAAGCGACATTAGATCACCCGCACTGACCATCATCATCATGCCAACAGCACTTAGGGCGATCAAAATCGGGTACTCAAACCGCAGCAAACCACGTGTGCGCATGTAACCTTCGCCCATGATCAAAACAGCGGCTGCAGACAGCAACACAACTACCTTTGAAAAACGGGCAAACCCATCATCTACGAACATGCCGTTAAAGGCTACGTTTGTGCCCTCGCCCGACAGCCCAATCCATGCGGCCAAAACAATCATTACTGCGCTGGTCATCCAGACCAAGGTCGAGGCAACCCCATCTTTACCAGTGTAGACCCCGCCAAGCAGAGCGAAGATCGCAAACAGCGACAACAGGATTTCTGGCAGAATGATGCTAAGATCAGCGGACATAAGCCCTGTTCCTTCTTATTGAGAGGCTACTTGTGTCACGGCATCTGCCGCGGCCAAGGCCTTATCGTAATTTGTTACAAGTGCAGTCACTGACGGACCAATGATATCAAGAACCAAAGCGGGATAGACACCCAACAGGATCGTCATCACAATCAACGGCGCAAAAATCGCACGCTCACGCGTTGTCATGTCTGAAATTGTCTTCAGGCTTTCTTTGATCAGGTCACCCATAACCACGCGGCGGTATAACCACAGCGCATAAGCGGCCGAGAAGATCACACCAGTTGTCGCAACCGCGGCTACCCATGTGTTCACTTGGAATATAGCCACAAGCGTCAGGAACTCCCCCACAAAACCAGATGTACCCGGCAGACCGACATTGGCCATCGTGAACAACATGAAGATCAGCGCAAATGCTGGCATCCGGTTCACAAGACCACCGTAAGCGTCGATGTCACGTGTGTGCATCCGGTCATAGATGACACCAACACACAGGAACAACGCGCCAGAGATAAAGCCGTGACTGATCATCTGGAAGATCGCGCCATCAATCCCCTGCTGGTTTGCAGTAAAGATGCCCATGGTTACAAAACCCATGTGGGCCACGGATGAATAGGCGATCAATTTTTTCATGTCTTCTTGGACCAAAGCCACAAGAGAAGTGTAAACAATCGCAATTGCTGACATCCACAACACCATTGGTGCCAAAACATCCGACCCTACAGGGAACATCGGCAAGGAGAAGCGTAAGAAGCCGTAGCCGCCCATTTTCAATAGAATCGCAGCCAGCACGACGGAACCCGCCGTTGGGGCCTGAACGTGTGCATCTGGCAACCACGTGTGCACAGGCCACATCGGCATCTTGACCGCAAAGCTAGCAAAGAAGGCAAGGAACATTAGCGTTTGCATCCCGCCAACCACTTGGACGCCCAACAGTTCAAATGACCCGTATGAGAATTCATGAACCAAAAGCTTGGCAATATCCGTGGTGCCCGCGTCCGCATACATGCCAACCATCGCGACCAACATCAAAACCGATCCCAAAAGGGTATAAAGGAAGAACTTAAAACTTGCGTAGATACGGTTTGCCCCCCCCCAAATCCCAACAATCAGGAACATTGGGATTAAGCCCGCCTCAAAGAAGACGTAGAACAACACCAGATCAAGTGCCATAAACACGCCAAGCATCAGGGTTTCTAACATCAGGAATGCTATCATGTATTCTTTGACCCGCACCTCGACGTTCCAAGACGCGGCAATCACCAGCGGCATCATAAATGTAGTCAGCATCACAAACAGGATGCTGATTCCATCAACGCCCATCTTATATTGCAGGCCCATCAACCAACTGGCTTGTTCAACCATTTGGAATTCAGTGTTGCTGCTGTCAAAGCCAGACAGGATGAACAATGAGGCCAAGAAGGTTGCGCTGGTTGCAAACATTGCAATCCATTTGGCGTTCTTACGCGCGGCTTCGTCGTCGCCCCGCAAAAACAGCGCCATGATCAAGGCTGCAACCGCAGGGATAAAGGTGACTATGGAAAGAATGTTATCCATTAGTGTGCTCCCCCACTCATCGTCATCCAAGTGACAAGGACCGCGATCCCGATCACCATGGCAAAGGCGTATGTGAATATATAACCGGACTGCGCACGACCTGCGAGCTTAGTAAAAAATGGAATGATACCCATAGCAACACCATTTAGCGTGCCATCGATCACAGTCTCATCGCCGCGCTTCCAAAGGAAGCGACCCAAAGCTTTGGCAGGGTTCACAAACAAAAAGTCATACAGTTCATCAAAATACCATTTGTTTTTCAGGAACAAATACAGTGGTCGTTGGCTTTCGGCCAAACGTCCCGGCAAGGTCGGATTCCAGATATAGAACCACATCGCCATCAAGAAACCACCAAGCATCGCGACGAACGGTGAAACCTTGACCCAATTGGGAACCGCGTGGGCATCGTCCAAAATATGGTTGTCTGGCGCTATGTATAACGCACCCTCACCCGGTTTGCCCGCGAACGCATAGTGATGTTCCGCTTTGCCATCTTTAGCAGCATCGCCATGATCGTCAGTTGCACCCTCAACCTTGTCTGCGCCATGCGCGCCTACTTCTTCATAAGGGATGCCATAAAAGGTGGCGACCCGATCGACGTGACCAAAGAATGGTTTGAACCAAATCATACCCGCAAAGATCGCACCAAGAGCAAGAACCCCCAGTGGAATCAACATAACCATCGGGCTTTCATGCGCGTGGTCATGGGTGTGCTTGTCACCACGTGCTTCGCCATAAAATGTCATGAACATCAGGCGCCAAGAATAAAATGACGTCATTGCAGCTGCGATGACCAGCATCCAAAAACCATAAGATGAGCCACCAGCATAAGCACTTTCGATAATTGCGTCCTTAGACAGAAATCCTGCAAATCCAATTGGAATACCGAACATATCATAGCTGAACGGGATACCCACACCAGTGATCGCCAACGTACCGATCATCATTGCGCGGAAGGTCCACGGGATTTTCTTACGCAATGCGCCGTAGTTGTTCATGTCCTGCTCGTGGTGCATCGCATGGATTACAGAACCCGCGCCCAAGAACAACATTGCCTTAAAGAAGGCGTGTGTAAACAGGTGGAACATCGCGGCGGAATACATGCCAACACCCACGGCAACAAACATATAGCCTAGCTGCGAACAGGTTGAATATGCGATGACACGCTTGATGTCGGTTTGAACCAAACCAACGGTGGCTGCAAAGAACGCTGTGGTTGCGCCCAATACGGTAATGAACATGGTTGCTTGTGGTGCAAACTCCAACAGCGGGGACATCCGGCACATCAAGAAGACACCAGCAGTTACCATCGTTGCCGCGTGGATCAAGGCCGACACTGGTGTCGGGCCTTCCATCGCGTCAGGCAGCCAAGTGTGTAGGATCAACTGCGCTGATTTACCCATGGCGCCTATAAACAACAACACTGCCAGTAGGTTTGCCGCGTTCCAATCCGCCCAAAGGAAGGTGATCGACATCTCGGCCACGGCAGGCATTGCTGCAAAGATATCATCAAAACGGACCGAGTCCGTCAACATATAAAGACCAAAGATGCCCAATGCGAAACCAAAGTCGCCGATGCGATTCACAACAAACGCTTTGATCGCAGCGGCATTCGCGGACGGTTTGCGGTAATAGAAGCCAATCAAAAGATAGGATGCAACACCCACACCTTCCCAGCCAAAGAACATCTGGATCAGGTTGTCTGACGTCACCAACATCAACATCGCGAAGGTAAAGAAAGACAGATATGCAAAGAAACGAGGCTTATAGATCTCGCCGTCTTTCCATTGCGGATCATTGGCCATGTAGCCAAAGGAATACAAGTGTACGAGGCTGGAAACCGTGGTGATCACGATCAACATGATCGATGTCAAACGGTCTAAACGAATGGACCAATCAGAACTAAGTGATCCACTTTCGATCCAACGCAAAATTTGGATCTGTTCAGTCACACCGTCAAATGTCAGGAAGACGACCCAAGACAAGAGTGCGGCCAAGAACAAAAAGCCGGTCGAAACCCACATTGCTGCGGTTTCACCAATGAAGCGCCAGCCAAAGCCACACAGCAAGGATCCGATTAACGGGGCAAAGAGTATTGTTAGTTCCATGCTCTTAACCCTGCATCACATTGACATCTTCAACCGCGATAGTGCCACGGTTGCGGAAGAAACAAACAAGGATCGCAAGACCAATTGCGGCCTCAGCAGCGGCAACCGTCAAGACGAATAAGGTAAACACTTGCCCGACAAGATCGCCAAGGAACGAGGAAAACGCGACCAAATTAATGTTCACAGCCAAAAGCATCAATTCGATACTCATAAGCATAATGATGATGTTCTTGCGATTAAGAAACAGGCCAAAGATGCCAATGACAAACAGCGTTCCCGCCACTGTCAGATAATGTTCTAGTCCGATCATTTTAGTACCTCGGTCATCTTAGTCTCAACTTTTCATTCCGCGTGACATTGATCTGTCACAAGTCGTCTTGCATTTGGTCAATCAGCGTAACGGCGTTATAGCCCCTGCCCCGATTTCACATCTTTCAATTCCATCGCTTTGGCAGGATCCCGCATCATCTGGGCAATCACATCTTGACGTTTGACGTCACCACGATGGCGCAGTGTCAGAACGATTGCACCAATCATCGCAACCAACAGGATCAAGCCTGACAGCTGGAACAACAAGAAGTATTGATCGTAAAGGATCATGCCCAACGCCTCGGTGTTATGACGATCGACTGGAACAACTTGCGTGCGCAGGCTTTGCGCCGCCGTGTTGCTTTCCCATGCACCAAAGGCCATCACAAACTGCATCAAGATAACAAGACCGATCAACAACGCGAGTGGCATATATTTCGCCATCTCAGCCTTCAGCTCGGCAAAATCGACGTCCAGCATCATAACTACAAACAAGAACAACACTGCAACTGCGCCGACATAAACAATAATCAGCAGCATCGCGACAAATTCAGCGCCCAACAGCACGAACAGGCCAGCGGCGCTTAGAAAGGACAGGATCAACCAAAGCACTGAATGCACAGGATTGCGGCTGACCACGGTAAAGAACCCGCCTGCAATTACGCTGAGTGCAAATAGGTAAAACGCAAATACCGTCATGTTTCATCGTCCTTTCTGTCGGCCATAACCTTTTGCGCCAATTCAGATGCGCGGGTCACAGCGGGAAGTCCGGCAAACACCGACATCATCCCTATCGTCTCGCTAATATGTTGTTCTGTCGCACCCGCTTCAGCAGCGTGGCGAACAGTTTGGCGGATCGCCATTTCGTTTTGCGCGCCTTGCATCGTCAAGCCTGCAAGGGTCAGCAACAATTTGGTGCGCGCATCCAGGCCACCCTCGTTCAGCGTCGAGCCAAACATGGTTTCCATCATGTCTTTGGGCATCGTACCCATCATCTTTTCAAACCCTTCGGGCGAAAACGATTCCATAGCCGGAAACGACTTTGCCATCTCCTGCATCTTGGCCATCATATCGGCAAAAGGGTTCTTTTGATCACTCATCGGTACGGTGCATCCATCTCTAAGTTACGTGCGATTTCACCTTCCCAACGGTCCCCGTTCGCAAGCAACTTGTCTTTGTCGTAAAACAGCTCTTCACGGGTCTCGGTTGCGTATTCGAAATTCGGGCCTTCAACGATGGCATCCACAGGACAGGCTTCTTGGCAGAAACCGCAGTAGATGCATTTGGTCATATCGATGTCATATCGCGTGGTGCGGCGGCTGCCGTCTTCACGTGGTTCCGCATCAATTGTAATAGCTTGGGCAGGACAGACAGCTTCGCACAACTTACATGCGATGCAGCGTTCTTCGCCATTTGGGTAGCGACGCAGCGCGTGCTCACCACGAAAACGTGGTGACAATGGCCCTTTTTCATGCGGGTAGTTCAACGTTGCCTTGGGGCGCAAGAAATACTTCATCCCCAGCTTGAACCCCACCCAAAAATCTTGAAGCAGGAAGTACTTGGCAGCGCGAGTGTAATCGATCTGTGTCATGATTAACCTCCTACGGCCCAACGGGCATAGACGCCCCAGAACCAGTCAAATTTTGCAGCAAAGGCTACGAAAACAACCCAGATTAGCGAGAATGGTAGGAACACTTTCCAACCCAGACGCATTAATTGATCGTAGCGGTAGCGCGGCGTGATCGCTTTCACCATCGCAAAGAAGAAGAACACGAGGCCCATCTTGGCAATCATCCAGAAGATACCATCTGGGAGACCTGGGATTGGGGACAACCAGCCACCAAAGAACATCAATGCAATCAAAGCACACATCAGAACCACAGCCGTCAATTCGCCAATCATGAACAACAGGAAGGGGGTAGATGAATATTCGACCTGATATCCAGCAACCAGTTCAGATTCCGCTTCGGGCAAATCAAACGGTGGGCGGTTGGTCTCAGCCAATGCGCTGATAAAGAACAAAATCAGCATCGGGAAATGCGGCAACCAGTACCAGTTTAGCAATCCGTAGCTGCCCCGCTGTGCATCGACAATCGCGCTAAAGTTCATCGATCCAGTCGAGAGGATGATACCGATAATGATTAGGCCAATCGAAACCTCATAAGAAATCATCTGTGCCGCAGATCGAAGTGATCCGAGGAACGGGTATTTCGAGTTAGACGCCCAGCCCCCCATGATCACGCCATATACTTCCAAAGAAGACACTGCGAAAACATATAGGATTGCAACATTTACGTTAGAAATAACCCAACCATCGTTGAACGGAATAACCGCCCAAGCGATCAATGACATAACAAGCGTCACCATCGGGGCCATGAAAAACACGGCCTTGTCGGCCCCTGCAGGCACAACGATTTCCTTGACGATGTATTTGCCAAAATCGGCAAAACTTTGCAGCAGACCAAAGACACCAACAACGTTGGGTCCACGGCGCATTTGAACAGCAGCCCAAATCTTACGATCCGCATACATTAAAAACGCCAATGCAACGAGCAATGGCACGACAACCAGTAAAATTTGCCCGATAATCACCAGCAACATTCCAAGGTTCGTATTAAAAAAGAAATCAGCCATAGGTCCTCACACCGTCGGTATACCCTTCTCCACGCAAGCGGCAGTCACGACTTCGGCGTCGATCGTGCGCAACCCGCGCGGCAAAGCAGGCGAGATGGTGTAAACAGCATCTGCCGACCACACGCCACCCTCTTCGTTCACATTTGTACGTACATGACGTGCAAAACCCCAACCACGGATTAACGTATACTGCGCTGCAGCACATTCAGCGTAGCGCGATACGTCTTTTGTCGTGATTGCATTGGTCATTTGCACTTTGAATTGCACCAAGTCTTGATCCAGTAGTGCTGTCTCGACCCCCAAATATTCAGAGATGAATTGCTCTGCTGTAGGCACCGCGGGTTCACACGCGGCCAACGGCATCAAGGATATGAGCACCCAAGCTTTCATTCTGCTGCCATTGCTCCGTCGCGGCGTGATTTAACACCCGCGCTAAGCTCTGCCATCACCTCACTTGCGCGCGCAATTGGGTTGGTCAGGTAGAAATCAGTCACGGCGTTGCGAAAATCCGCTTTGCCCAATTTGCCAGCCTTTTCAGGGTTCCAATCGTTTTCACGAACAACGTTGATGTCACCCAAGTGCGGAACCACCTTCACAAGTGCGCTGCGCAATTGCACAATGCTGTCAAATGGAAGCGTTGCATCCAATTCGGCACTCAAAGCACGTAAGATCGCCCAGTTTTCTTTGGCCTCGCCTGGGGCAAAGCCCGCACGTTGGGCCAGTTGTGGACGCCCTTCAGTGTTGACGAACATACCCGCTTCTTCGGTATAAGCAGCACCCGGCAGAATGATGTCTGCGCGATGTGCTCCACGATCACCGTGGCTGCCCTGATATATAACAAATGGACCTGCATCGATATCGACCTCGTCAGACCCAAGGTTATAGATCACCTCAGCCTGTGAGATACCATCCATACCGTCCGCGTTCGTAGCACCAATGTCCATCGCACCGACACGGCTTGCTGCTGTGTGCAAGACCATGAATTTAGATTGCACAGAAGCAGCCATGTTCATCACGGTTCCCAGAACCGCCGCACCGTCGGCTTCGTTCAATGCGCCCTGTCCGATAATCACAACACCTGGTTGGTCATGTTTGTCCGAAAGACCCATCGCGGCCAATTCAGCCAAAGCCGCGCGACCCGTGCCCAAGTGGATGGTGTCATATGTCAGATCAACGTTTTCGCCGATCACGGCAACATTCGCGCCGCGTGTCCATGCCTTACGGATACGCGCGTTCAGAACAGGTGATTCCAAAACAGGGTTGGTCCCGATCAAAATGATCCGTTCAGCTGTATCGATATCTTCGATTGTTGCATTGCCAACGTAACCCGAACGATTTCCTGCAGGCAGCTTCGCACCATCGGTGCGACATTCGACAACGCCGCCCTGCCCCTCGATCAAAGTCTTCAAAGCATAAGCCGCTTCAACAGATGCTAGATCGCCAACCAGACCGGCCAGTTTCTTACCCTTCATCGCAGTTGCAGCAGCACTTAACGCTTCTGGCCAGCTGGCTTTGCGCAAAGACCCGTTTTCACGAATATAAGGTGTGTCCAAACGCTGACGACGCAATCCGTCCCAAACGAAACGGGTTTTGTCTGAAATCCATTCTTCATTCACGCCGTCGTGATTCAACGGCAAGAACCGCATAACCTCACGGCCTTTGGTGTCCACACGGATATTGGAACCAAGGGCGTCCATCACATCAATCGATTCCGTCTTGGTCAGTTCCCAAGGACGGGCTGTAAAAGCGTAAGGTTTAGACACCAGTGCACCAACAGGGCACAAATCAATGATGTTGCCTTGCAGGTTAGAATCCAATGTTTCGCCCAAATACGACGTAATCTCTGCATCTTCGCCGCGGCCCGTTTGGCCCATCTGCGTGATACCTGCAACTTCCGACGTGAACCGCACACAGCGCGTGCAGGAAATGCAGCGTGTCATGTGGGTTTCAACCAATGGACCAAGGTCCAGATCATCGGTCGCACGTTTGGCTTCGCGGAACCGCGAGAAATCAACACCGTAAGCCATCGCTTGGTCTTGAAGATCGCATTCACCGCCCTGATCGCAAATTGGGCAATCAAGTGGGTGATTGATCAAAAGAAATTCCATCACACCTTCACGGGCCTTTTTGACCATCGGTGAATTGGTTTTCACGACAGGCGGTTGGCCTTCGGGACCCGGACGCAAATCTTTAACCTGCATCGCGCAAGACGCGGTAGGCTTCGGCGGACCGCCAACAACCTCGACCAGACACATGCGGCAGTTACCCGCAATAGTCAGGCGCTCGTGATAGCAGAAACGGGGCACTTCGACGCCTGCTTCTTCACAGGCTTGGATCAGGGTTAATCCCCCATCCACTTCGATGTCTTTTCCGTCGATGTTGATCTTGCGAAGGTCGCTCATGAATCAATTCACCTTGAGTAACGCGCCAATCTGGCTCGATTTTTTAATTTCTGCACGCCCAAGCGCACAGTAGCTTTGTGGGTTTCCTACCTTCACGCCATTGGCTTTCAAGTAGGTTTTGGTTTTTGCCTTCAAACGGGCCTTTTCCGCAGACGACTTGCGATAGGCGTCGATCTCGGCATCGGAGTATCCCATGTCAAAGGCCTTATCGCGCAACCCGTTCACCAAGCGCAACGCCTTGATGTAACGTGGAGATATATTTGGGCATTGTTTTCTGATTTCATTGGCCAAACCAACGGCAAAAATCGCTCCATCGATAGAGGGGACATCGCGCAATGCAGGTTTTGCCGCGACCGTTGTCCCAACCATTGTCAAAACAGCAACGGGAATCATCACTTTAAACATTCTTGGATCCTTTCACAGAACGGCTGGATGCAACATGCACCTCAGCTGTTTGGGAAATGGGGCCCACCTTGGTTGTTATGCAATAACAAGCCGCTGGAATGGCGATCCATACGTAATATGTTGCCCACAAAGTCACGGTGCGCAAGTTCCACGCAGTTCCAACTTATCTTTCGAAATAGTAAGGCTACCATCTTCGGCATCCGGCCCGTTGAGCCATGCAACATCGGAAGTACCATATTGCTTGATGCAGTATTTGGTCGCTTCATAGCGCCCTGCTTCGCGTGCACCAAGAAGTGAACTTGAAACTGGAGATGCTGAAACAACAAACTGATCACGCTGTTTGTCGACCTTTGACACTTTCACGCGATATTTGTGCCCGTCAAATGCTGGGCGGTTGTCATTTTGTGCACAAGCCGCCAAAATCAAAACAGACGTAGGCAAAAGCCAGCGCATTAGAATGCCCCCCAAATGCCCATAATGGCCAAACCGAACACGCATAAAAGACCAACAAACCATGTGGCGCTACGCAACCCTTCGTTTGTTGTTCCAATGTGAACGACAGCCGTTGCAACACGTGCAAGTAGGAAGACTAACGCAAATATATTGACCCACAGAGGTGAACCACCAGTCAATATCGCCGCCATCAAAGCAGCAATAAAAGGTCCGGCGCTTTCCACTGCATTCATAAACGCGCGATTGCGGCGATATACGACATTATCGTAATCCCGCTTGGGCTGTCCACACTCACAACGGTTTTCTGGCGAACCTCCGCCAGCACTCAGCCCACCAAGAACAGAAATCAATATTGCAAAGCAAGCAAGTGACGCCAGCGCGTGGCTGTAAACATCAAAAATGTCCATGTCGAACTTTCCCTTGTCCCTGTGTCAATTGAACGCTCATTCAGCCGCAACCGCGCTGACACGACCCGTGCGTTTGTGTTTGATACGGTCTTCGATTTCATCACGAAAGTGACGGATCAAACCTTGGATCGGCCATGCCGCCGCATCACCAAGGGCACAAATCGTGTGGCCCTCAACCTGCTTGGTCACGTCCAGAAGCATATCAATTTCTTCTGGTTCGGCCTCACCTGTCACCAGACGATCCATAACCCGCATCATCCAGCCTGTGCCTTCGCGGCACGGCGTACACTGACCACAGCTTTCGTGTTTGTAGAACTTCGACAAACGCCAGATCGCTTTGATCACGTCCGTGGAATTGTCCATTACAATCACGGCCGCGGTGCCCAATCCAGAACGCTGCTCACGCAGGTAATCAAAGTCCATAATCGCGCTGCGCATTTCTTTGCCCGGGATCATAGGAACCGAAGATCCACCAGGAATGACCGCCTTAAGATTGTCCCAGCCGCCACGAATGCCACCGCAATGTTTTTCGATCAATTCCTCAAAGGAAATCGACATCGCCTCTTCAACAACACAAGGGTTGTTGACGTGGCCAGAGATCGCGAACAGTTTTGTGCCCGTGTTGTTCGGGCGGCCAAAGCTTGAGAACCATTCAGGTCCACGGCGCAAAATTGTTGGCACAACCGCGATGGATTCCACATTATTCACAGTCGTCGGGCACCCGTAAAGGCCCGCACCAGCTGGAAACGGTGGCTTCATCCGTGGCATGCCCTTTTTGCCTTCAAGGCTTTCAAGCAATGCGGTTTCTTCACCGCAAATATAAGCACCTGCCCCGTGATGCAGATAAATGTCGAAATTCCAACCGGATTTGCATGCATTCTTGCCCACCAGACCTGCAGCATATGCTTCGTCAATTGCGGCCTGAAGGGCTTCTTTTTCACGGATGTATTCGCCGCGGATGTAGATATAGCAAGCGTTAGCGTTCATTGCGAAAGACGCGATCAAGCACCCTTCAATCAGCGTATGCGGATCGTGACGCATGATCTCGCGGTCTTTGCATGTGCCCGGCTCGGATTCATCGGCGTTCACAACCAAATAGGATGGGCGACCATCGCTTTCCTTCGGCATGAAAGACCATTTCAAACCGGTCGGAAAACCCGCGCCGCCACGGCCACGCAGACCAGACTTTTTCATCTCATCTACGATCCAGTCGCGGCCCTTTTTGATGATCTTTGCAGTACCATCCCAGTGGCCACGCGCTTTTGCGCCCGCCAATGTACGGTCGTGCATCCCATAAAGGTTGGTAAAGATCCGGTCTTGGTCCTTAAGCATACGCCCTTAGCCTCTATCTGACTGGCGCGCACGCCAGAGTTTTATCACATTCCAAAGTGCTGCGCCAAATCCGGCCAGCACGGCGAGGTCAAAAAAGGCTTGGGTCCTGTTGGACCATCCAAATTTGCTACCCGCCAAATTTATGCAAAGCCAAAACACACCCAATCCTGCAATCCACAACGCCGCACGTTGCCCCGATTGTAGTTCTGATTTGGATGGCTTGTCTTGGCTTTGCATTATTCATCTTAGCGCTTGGTCAGCACTATCCCTTTTTTGCCTTGGTCGCGAACGCGGTGGTTCCACCTTTGGCAAGGACCTTAGCTTGTTTGATCCACTCATCACGTTCAATACGGCCTTTGAAGCGAAGATTTCCGTCGACCCAATCGATTTCTTTCTTACGCCACGCGGCAACTTGATCAAAGTGGTAAAAGCCCAGCTCGTTCAGCGTTTTTTCCAAAGCTGGTCCGACACCTTTAAGCAACTTCAAATCATCCGCACCACCGTCGCGTGCTTTTGACATCGTGGATGGTTTGCCATCCGCGGCCACTGGCGCACGTGTTGACGTCGAATTTTTCGCAGCCGCTGCTTTAGCAGTAGCACTCGCAGACCCGGACGCGACTTTCGCTGTCGGAGCGGAAGACGCTTTAGCAGC
The DNA here is from genome assembly GCA_905182355.1 of uncultured Paracoccaceae bacterium. Classification (GTDB taxonomy): domain Bacteria; phylum Pseudomonadota; class Alphaproteobacteria; order Rhodobacterales; family Rhodobacteraceae; genus Ascidiaceihabitans. The sequence continues at coordinate 102,324 of CAJJBH010000022.1, forward strand.
CGTTTTTGCTTTCTTAGCAGGTGCTTTCGCCTCAGCCGCTGCTTTAGGTTTCGCAGTCTTGCTAGGTGCAATCTTGGTAGACGCGGGTTTAGCAGCTTCTACCTCTGGTTTTTCGTATTTCCATTCGCCTTTACGACCGGCCAATTCCTTAGAGCCAGCCAATTCTGAAGAAGGCTTTACATCCGCACTTGCGCTGGACGCTACTTCAGCAACACCAGCCGCTGCAATCGCACCGCCAGCAACAGCCTCGGTACCAGTAGATGTTGAGACAGTTGCCGCAGCATTTGATGCCGTAGATGTTGTAGCACTTGCACTTGTGACTTGCGCCTGGGGCTTACACAGCATCCAAGACAACAACGCGCCGCCAATAATAAAGATCAAAAGACCCAAAAATGCGCCTTGAATAAAGCCCCAGTCACGTGTGGTCCAAAGCAGCAAAGCCACCAAGATACCAACCGCAGCTGCGATCAGCCAACACCAAGTGGTGCATCTGCTGTTTTTCGTAGAATTTTCTATGTTGTGTCCCTTCGCCATTCAGATGTTGTTTTTGCGTTTCTTATTATTTTTTATAGGTACCGTTTTTTTTGCACGTTGGGAGAATTCTGTTTCCTCGCCAGCGGCCAGTGCGGCCGCTTGTGGCACCCAATTGTCGCGACTTACGCGACCTTTGAAACCCTCGAGATTTTGATCAACCCATGACACTTCATCCGCACCCCAGCTGGACACTTGATCGAAGTGATAAAAACCCATGCTGTTCAAGAGGCCCTCAAGCTTTGGACCGACGCCTTTTATCAGTTTCAGATCATCTGCGCCTGACTTGCGCGCAGCGGTCCTAACTTTTGGCTTCTTACCTGCACCGGATGCCGCCTCGACCTTTGCAGCCAATGGCACCTCTGGTTTAACTAGTTTGGTTGTCGTTTTATTCGCAGTCGAAGGCTTTGTTGCTGCATTCGCGGCTTTGCCCTGCCACGGAGCCAGCAATGGCACTTCAGTCCCATCGATACGTTTGACGGTATCACCAATGTCTGTCGCCAATTGAACCGACGCGTTATATTGCGTCTTGCCACTGTCATATTCAGTCAATGACGTTAGGCCACCCAATGGCTCCGAAGAGTAGCGACCATTTTGAGGGCCAGGAGTTGGAACTTTTCCAGCAGCCAATTCATCAAGAATTTCACCCATACGTGCAGTGGTAAGGTCTTCGTAATAATCCTTACCGATTTGGGCCATCGGCGCGTTTGAGCAAGACCCTAAACACTCAACCTCTTCCCAAGAGAATTTTCCATCAGCAGACAGTTCATGTGGCTTGCCAGCGATCTTTTCCTTGCAGACTTCCATCAGATCCTCGGCACCACAGATCATGCAGGACGTGGTGCCACAAATCTGAATGTGCGCCACTGAGCCAACTGGTTGCAGCTGAAACATAAAGTAGAAAGATGCCACTTCAAGGCCACGAATGTAGGCCATCCCCAACATATCAGACACGTGTTCGATTGCCGGACGGGTTAACCAACCCACCTGCTCTTGGGCGCGCCAAAGCAAAGGAATGATCGCCGAAGCCTGACGTCCCTCTGGGTATTTCGTGATCTGCGCTTCGGCCCACGCAAGGTTGGCGGGTGTGAAGGCAAAGCTGTCGGGTTGGTCTTTGTGCAAGCGGCGAAGCATTAGAACGACTTTCGTTTCGCACGGAAGCTAAAGATGCGTCCGGCGGGAGTGTTTTTGAAACTATGAAGGGTGAAAGAACGCATCAGCGATCAATCTCCCCGAACACAACATCCATTGTGCCAATGATTGCTGCAACGTCGGCCAACTGGTGGCCGCGGCTCATGTGATCCATCGCTTGTAGGTGCAAGAAACCTGGGGCGCGGATTTTGCTGCGGTATGGTTTATTGGAGCCATCGGCAACTAGGTAAACACCAAATTCACCTTTGGGCGCTTCAACAGGGCAGTAGACTTCGCCAGCAGGGACGTGGAACCCTTCGGTGTAAAGTTTGAAGTGGTGGATCAAGCTTTCCATCGATGTCTTCATGTCGGAACGCGATGGTGGCGTCAGTTTGCCACGTGCAAGTACATCACCCGTGCAATCGCGCAGCTTAATGATAGCTTGTTTGATGATTGAAACAGACTGGCGCATCTCTTCCATGCGGCACAGGTAACGGTCAAAGCAGTCACCGTTTTTGCCAACAGGGATTTGGAATTCAAATTCGTCGTAGCATTCGTAGGGCTGCGCGCGGCGCAAATCCCACGCCATACCGGATCCACGGACCATCACACCGGAAAAGCCGAAATCAAGAATGTCTTGTTCTGTCACGATACCAATATCGACATTGCGCTGTTTGAAAATACGGTTTTCAGTCAGCAAGCCGTCGATGTCAGCCAGCAACGCGGGGAACTCTAACGCCCACTGTTCGATATCATCGAGCAAAGCATCTGGCAGGTCCTGATGTACACCACCGGGGCGGAAATATGCGGCGTGAAGGCGTGCGCCACTGGCCCGCTCATAGAACACCATCAATTTTTCGCGCTCTTCAAAGCCCCATAGTGGTGGGGTCAAAGCGCCGACATCCATCGCTTGCGTGGTTACGTTCAACAAATGGCTCAAAACGCGGCCAATTTCAGAATACAGAACGCGGATCAAGGACGCGCGGCGCGGCACCACTACACCAGTCAGCTTTTCAATGGCCAAACACCAAGCATGTTCTTGGTTCATTGGTGCCACATAATCGAGACGGTCAAAGTACGGCAGGTTCTGCAGGTAAGTGCGGCTTTCCATCAGCTTTTCGGTGCCACGGTGTAACAAGCCAATGTGTGGATCGCAACGTTCGACGATTTCGCCGTCCAGTTCCAGAACCAGACGCAAAACGCCGTGGGCCGCAGGGTGCTGCGGGCCAAAGTTGATGTTAAAGTTGCGGATTTTCTGTTCGCCGGTCAGCGCGTCTTCGAAACCTTTTGAGCCGTCCATCATCTTAACGTTTCTCCAGCTCTTGCAACTTAATGCTCATCCACCAAAGCAATCCAATGGTGCCAATAGGAAGGATCGCAGCAGCGGCCCAGTATTTGTTGATGCCAAAGAACGGCAACAACTTAAGCATCGGCACAATTGTAATAACGCCAATGACAAGCCACCAGATACCACTCATTATTTCGCCCCCTGTTCAGAACCGTCTTTTTCATCACCCGGAAGGATATATTCGGCACCCTCCCATGGGCTCATGAAATCGAACTGTCGGTATTCTTGGACCAAGCTGACGGGTTCATAGACAACCCGTTTTTCGACTTCATCATACCGCACTTCGGTATAACCCGTTGTCGGGAAATCCTTGCGTAATGGATAACCACGGAAACCATAATCCGTAAGAATGCGGCGTAAATCTGGATGGCCTGAAAACAAGATACCAAACATATCGAACACTTCTCGTTCAAACCAATTTGCTGAAGGGTGGACTTCGCAAATAGACGAAACCATCTGTTCTTCACGCACACCAACCCGCAAGCGGATACGGTGATTTTCAAACATGCTTAGAAAATGGTAAACGACGTCAAAGCGTTTGGCGCGGCCTGTGTAATCCACTGCCGTAATGTCAACGAGAGACGAGAACTTGCAAGTCGGGTCCATTTTCAGAAACTCGACAAAGCCCGCAATATTGGCTGGGGCAACATCGACGTTCAACTCACCTTGGGTAATATCCCACGCCAAAACGCAATCAGGGCGCTTTGCCTCGATATACGCACCCAGTTCTTTCAAGCTGTCAGACATAAGCGGTCCTTATCGAACAATTGTGCCAGTGCGGCGGATTTTGCGTTGCAGTTGCAGGATACCATACAACAGGGCTTCAGCCGTTGGTGGGCAACCTGGCACGTAAATATCTACGGGAACGATACGATCACAGCCGCGTACAACAGAATAGCTGTAGTGGTAGTAACCGCCGCCATTGGCGCAGGATCCCATTGAAATCACATAACGTGGCTCTGGCATTTGGTCGTAGACCTTGCGCAAAGCTGGTGCCATTTTGTTGGTCAACGTACCAGCAACGATCATCAAATCAGATTGGCGTGGGGAAGCGCGCGGTGCCGTGCCAAACCGTTCCATGTCATAACGTGGCATTGCGGTGTGCATCATCTCAACAGCGCAGCAAGCCAACCCAAAGGTCATCCAGTGCAAAGACCCAGTGCGGGCCCAGTTGATCAGATCATCAGTAGAGGTCAGCAAGAACCCTTTGTCCTGCAACTCTGCATTTAAAGCATGGGTTGCGTGTTCTTTATCGCCACCAGCATAGGCTGGAGATGCGCCAAACGAACCTACATCAGTTACTGCCATTCCAAGGCCCCCTTCTTCCACTCGTAAGCGAAACCAGCCGTCAAGACGGACAAGAACACCATCATCGACCAAAACCCTGCCATGCTAATGTCCTTAAAGGCGACAGCCCAAGGGAACAGAAAGGCAATTTCGAGGTCGAAAATAATAAATAAAATGGCGACCAAAAAGAATCGAACGTCAAATTTCATCCGCGCATCATCAAATGCATTGAACCCGCATTCATACGCTGAAACCTTTTCAGGGTCAGGATTTCGAACAGCAATCACAACCGCTGCAAGGATAAGAACAAGGCCAAGCCCAATGGCAACGGCCAGAAATACGAGGATCGGGAGGTATTCCCTTAGCATATCTTCCACGGTAGCTCCTTTGTCTCAAGCGGCCTTCGGCCTGCACGTCAACGGGCAAGGTTAACGGTTCGAGGTGTACTCCCCACATGTGGTGGGGTCAACCAACGCAACTGCTATTTCATCACACAAGCGCGGCTAAAAGTCGGCCTAGTGCCCGACCCGTTCAAATTCGGTTAATTGCAACAGCTATTGATCACCCTGCAACCGCTGCAGATTTAACGATGTGGCTTAGGTAGAGTTTATGACAGACACGGCAATAGTGAAGTGCCTAAAACGATAGCCCTTTTATGCCATCCAGCTCGCTTTGCGTTTTTCAAAGAAGGCACCGATTCCTTCAGCGGCTTCTTCCGTTTCCCAGCGGCTTTTAAGCGCATCAATGGTGATCGCAATTGTGCCTTCATCAATGCGCGGACCTAACCGACGAGCCAATGCCTTTGCTGCGGCCACAGCCCCCGGTGCACATGACAAATAAGGGACGACTTCTGCTTCAACTGCAGCTGCCATTTCATCAGACGGAACCGCGCGGGCCAGCAGGCCCAACTCAACCGCTTCAGCCGCGCCAAACAGTCGTCCTGACATGAACACACGGCGTGCCCTGCCCTCCCCCATGCGGGACACTACATATGGCCCAATCGTCGCTGGAATGATCCCAAGGCGCGTTTCGGTCAAACCCATCTTCAAGGTATCGACGCCAATCGCCACATCACAGACCGACGCCATACCAACGCCGCCACCAAAGGCATTGCCTTGTAGCGCGCCAATCATCGGCTTGGACATTGTGTTCAGCGCCTGCAACATGAACGCCAGTTTCGCCGCCTCTTTTGCCCGGGTGTCGGCGTCTGCTTGCATCTGCTCGCGCATCCATTCTAGATCACCGCCCGCACAAAACGATTTCCCTGCACCCGTTAAGACGACCACACGGACTGCGTCATCTGCCCCAAGATCGGCAGCTGCCTGCGTCAGTTCAGCAAGCATTTTTGCAGAAAGAGCATTGTGCTTTTCCGCACGATTTAAGGTCAGCGTGGCCACACCACGTGGGTCCACGTCAATTTTGATGGCTTCAAACACAAGTCTCTCCAGATAATTCTTAATTGTTCAGCCGCGCATCGCCTGTGCCATCTCAGCAGCTTCTTGCACAACCGCCAGATCAAGACCTGTCTCATATCCCAACCGTTCCAGATGCGCAGCCACAGTTTCAGTCGCCACATTCCCCGGCGCACCCGGCGCAAATGGACAGCCGCCCAATCCACCAACAGACGCATCAAACACGCGAACGCCCAGCGCCAGTGACGCATCAATATTGTCCATCGCCCGCCCATTGGTGTCGTGGTAGTGCCCTGCCAAACGGGCAACCGGCACAACATCGCGCACCGCCATCAACATACGGACAATACTGCCAGGTGTTCCTGCCCCGATCGTGTCGCCCAATGAAATCTCATAGCAGCCCATCGCAAACAGCTTTTCTGCAACACGTGCTACAGCCGCAGGGTCGACGTCACCGTCATGTGGGCAGCCAACCACGCAGGACACGTAGCCCCGCACTGGCATGTCAATTGCGCGGGCAGCTTCCACAACAGGTTCAAACCAACCCAAGGATTCATCAATGCTCGCGTTAATATTCGCTTTCGAGAACCCCTCGGACGCTGACCCAAACACCGCAATCTCGTCCGCACCTGCCGCAACCGCATCGTCAAACCCGCGCATGTTGGGGGTCAGCGCTGCATAGCGCACACCCTTTGCACGGGTGATCCCCTTCAGCACATCCCCACTGCCCGCCATCTGCGGCACCCATTTGGGACTGACAAAGCTGGCACATTCGATCCGCGAGAAGCCAGCGCGCGACAAACAATCAACCAATGCCACCTTTTGATCCACCGAAATTTCGGCCTTTTCGTTTTGTAGACCATCGCGCGGCCCCATTTCGAAAATCTCTACGCGACCTAAATTGGTCCCATGTGGTTGGCTTGACATCAATCTCTCCTTAATTTTCTACCAAGATGCAAAGAACTCTTGTTGGAACAGACGTTCTTCAAGTTTTGGCAGGCTGGCCTGAAACGCTGGACGTTCACTTATCAGTTTGTACCAAGCCGACGTTTTTGGAAACGCATCCAGCGTTGCAAAATGACGCGCCATATAAACGGCTTGGCCGACAGAAACGTCAGCCGCACTAAATCCAGACGCTAAAAGATACTGCGCATTCGTGCCAAGGTCCGTCAAGCGTGCTTCGATTGCCGCGTAGCATTTGGCAAGCCGCGCGGCCTCCAGCTTCATCACGATCGGACTGCGCATAGTGTCGTCATAAAGGGCCACATACTGTTGGGTCAAAGCAGCCGTGTGTTGGCTGATGGTTTCGCTAAAATGAACCCAGATCAGCCATTCAGCGCGTTCGGCGTGTCCCGCAGGTCTGCCCAGCGCATCAGGGCTGAAGGTTTCACACAAAACTTCGGTGATGGCACCCGTTTCAAAGATTGAACGCCCGTCGATCTCAAGCGCAGGCACACGCCCCGCCCGGGAATGGACCAGATAGTTAGGATCACGCAGGTTCTTACCAAACGCATGTTTGACCACCTCAAACTCGATCCCCAATTCGTGCAGCAACCATAAGGATCGCATCGAACGTGTCTGCGGGCAGTGGTGCAACGTAATCATGCCTCAGCATCTTCCAAACGGATCAGCGCGGCACCGGCTTCAACCTGATCCCCCTCACTGACCAACACTTCGGCAATGATCCCATCACGGGCTGCGAGCAGCGAATGTTCCATCTTCATCGCCTCCAACACTGCTAAACGATCGCCAGCTTTGACCGCCTCGCCAGCCTTGGCAGTCACCGCTTTCACCAATCCCGGCATGGGGGCTACAATCAAATTCCCATCCCCCGTCGCACTTGCATCACGTTGCAATGGATCGATGACATCAAATACAATGCCGTAGTCGTCGAACACGGTTACGCAGCTATCAGACACAGCGACCTGAGGTGCCAATGTTCCGTCTAACTGCAAACGTCCGCCAATGCGCTTGGCTTCCACAACGCCATCGCCGACAAACCAACGCTGTGCATCTGCATCAAGAACCTCAACCTGCAACGTGATCTCTTCCCCCTCACAGACCAGTGCCACAGATTGGCGCAAGGGTGCCCACAAGCTAAACCCTGCATCCACTTTCGGCGCATCCAGTCCCAACACGGCCATGGCAGCGCGTGCCCAATGGGCTGGCACAACGGCAGCAACCGCAGTCAATTCATCAATATCACGTGCAATCAGACCTGTATCCACATCCCCAGCTGCAAAGCCTTTGTGTGAGGCGAGTGCCCCAAGAAATCCAAGGTTGGTCACGGTTCCTGCCACCAAAGTGCCCTGCAATGCCGCCGACAACTTCGCCAGCGCGACATCCCGCGTCGGCCCATGAACAATAATCTTGGCAATCATCGGATCATAAAACGGACTGATGGTATCCCCGCTGCGCACGCCACTGTCAGCACGCGCACCATCAGGAAAATGTAGATGGGTCAAAGTCCCTGTCGCAGGCAGGAACCCTTTGGGCACATCCTCGGCATACAAACGCGCCTCAAACGAATGGCCTGTGATTGTCAGCTGGTCTTGGGACTTCGGCAATGCCTCCCCAGAGGCCACCCGCAACTGCCATTCAACAAGATCGACACCTGTTATGGCTTCAGTCACTGGATGCTCGACCTGCAGCCTTGTGTTCATCTCCATGAAAAAGAACCCATCAGCCTTTAAACCGTCAGAACCATCCACGATAAACTCAACCGTGCCCGCCCCCTTATAGCCAATCGCTTCGGCAGCAAGAACAGCGGCTTGGCCCATCGCCGCGCGCATCTCAAGGGTCATGTCGGGCGCAGGCGCTTCTTCAATCACCTTCTGGTGACGACGCTGCAAAGAACAATCACGCTCAAACAAATGAACCGCCTTTGCCCCATCCCCAAACACCTGAACTTCAATATGGCGCGGCTTGTTTACAAACTTCTCGACCAACACATCGGAGTTGCCAAATGCAGTTGCTGCCTCGGACCGCGCAGACGCCAACGCCTCGGCAAATCCGCCAGCACCCTCGACCAAGCGCATCCCCTTACCGCCGCCACCAGCAACGGCCTTGATCAACACCGGATAGCCGATCTTGCCCGCCTCACTCGCCAACAACGCATCATCCTGATCCTTACCGTGGTATCCAGGAACAACAGGCACGCCCGCTTCAATCATCAACGCCTTCGCCGCATCCTTCAAACCCATCGCACGGATTGCATCAGCAGAGGGGCCGATAAAGACCAAACCTGCCGCCTCGACTTGATCCACAAACGTTGGATTTTCGGACAAAAATCCATAACCGGGGTGGATCGCCTGTGCGCCTGTATCCAATGCGGCTTGAATAATAACATCGCCGCGCAAATAACTATCGCTCGGGGCATTGCCACCAATGTGCACCGCAACATCTGCCATTTGCACATGCTTAGCGCTTGCATCCACGTCAGAATGGACCGCAACACAAGACACGCCCATCGATTGGGCGGTTTCAATCACACGGCACGCAATTTCGCCGCGATTGGCAATCAATATTCGATCAAACATCATGCCTCCTGAATCCCGCGCACTGGGAACGCTTCGATAATTTTCTCGGCCTGCACGATATATCCTTCGACATCCGCGCGGGTCACAGTTGTGGCCAAACCATAAATATCTTCGTCATCATCCGCATTCGGGGTCAATTCCACCTCAAGCGTGAACACGTCCGGCCCGTCACCACGGGCAATGCGCACATCCACTTGTGGCTCAAGGCTGACCAGATAGGCTTGGCGCCCCTGCCCTGCCAACAGATCATTGATCTCGTCCATGAAATCGAAAAGGTCCGTGGTCATCAAACAAGGCGATTGAAACGCCACATCTCCCTCATCAGTTGGGCATTTCACCCCGATATTCAGCCAGTTGGCCTCGTAGAAATCCGATGACACATCGTCGGCGTAGCTTTTGACACTTAATACAAGTGGCCCCATTTGAAAGTCGCTCATCACCCAAAATCCTCTACAATTTCAAAACGCTCAAACATCATATTAACGTTTGGCGAAAACCGACCCATACGGGTCAAATACGCTTCATAGCCCAGACGCCAATGGGCCAAATCGCGAAACTTATGCTGCGCGACAACACGTGCCTCATCCATTCGATCAAACGCAAGGCGCTCAACCGACAAAGTGCGGGTGACAACCGCAGGCACACCAGCCCACCATCACATCCGGAACACGCCAAAGCGTGTCTCCTCGATCTCGGCGTTTAATGCCGCCGAAAGGCTTAACGCCAAAACATCACGGCTCTTGCGAGGATCAATCACACCGTCATCCCACAAACGGGCGGAAGCATACAAAGGATGCGACTGCTCTTCAAACATATCGATCGTGGGCTGCTTGAACGCAGCTTCCTCCTCAGCAGACCATGCCTCGCCCTTACGCTCCATCCCATCCCGCTTTACCGTCGCCAACACGCCGGCAGCTTGGGCACCGCCCATCACGCCAATGCGTGAATTCGGCCAGCTCCACATAAAGCGAGGGCTATAAGCCCGCCCCGACATCCCATAGTTCCCAGCCCCGAACGAGCCGCCAACAACCATGGTAATTTTAGGGACCGCAGTTGTCGCCACAGCCGTCACCATCTTGGCCCCGTGGCGCGCAATGCCTTCGTTTTCGTACTTACGTCCCACCATAAACCCAGTGATATTCTGCAAAAACACCAGCGGAATTTTACGCTGCGAACACAGTTCCACAAAATGCGCACCCTTCTGGGCCGCTTCCGAAAACAACACACCATTGTTGGCTATAATCCCGATCGGGCAGCCCTTAAGGTGGGCAAACCCCGTCACCAACGTCTCGCCAAAGCGCGGTTTAAATTCGTCAAAGCGCGATCCATCGACAACCCGCAGAATCACCTCGCGGATGTCATAAGGCTGGCGGGTGTCACTGGGGACAACGCCCAACAACTCCGCCGGATCATACAGCGGCTCATCATAAGACGCCGCCATCGACGCACGTATGATGGAATTCGCCCCTAAGCCGTCCCAATTCAACGACCCGACAGCGCGGCGCGCCAACGCCAACGCATGCGTATCATCCTCAGCCAAATAATCCGCAACGCCGGACAGGCGCGTATGCACCTCACCACCGCCCAAATCCTCAGCCGACACAACCTCCCCCGTCGCAGCCTTCACAAGCGGCGGACCGGCCAGAAAAATCGTACCCTGCTCTTTCACAATGATCGTCACATCCGACATCGCAGGCACATAAGCGCCCCCAGCCGTGCACGATCCCATCACAACAGCAATCTGCGGAATGCCTTTAGCACTCATTTGCGCCTGATTATAAAAAATCCGGCCAAAGTGATCGCGATCCGGAAACACCTCATCCTGATTGGGCAGATTCGCGCCCCCACTGTCGACCAAATAAATGCACGGCAAGCGGTTCTGCTCAGCTATCTCCTGCGCACGAAGATGCTTTTTCACCGTCATCGGGTAATACGTTCCACCCTTCACAGTCGCATCGTTGCAAATGACCATGACCTCATGACCCTGAACTTGCCCAATGCCCGCAATCACACCCGCACAAGGGGCCGCACCATCATACAACCCATGGGCAGCAGTCGCACCCACTTCCAAAAACGGAGACCCCGCATCCAGTAAATTCGCCACCCGTTCCCGAGGGAGCATTTTTCCGCGAGATATATGACGATCCCGAGACCGCTCCCCCCCGCCAAACGCCGCGGCTTGCGCAGCTTGCGAGATTTGAGCCAAGGCGGTTTCATGGGCCGCGAGGTTGGATTTAAACGCCTCAGAGGAGGTTAGAATTTGCGAGTTCAGTTTCATAGGGAATGACCAACTTTATAAACACGTGCCGAAAGCGGGTAGATTACGAGACCAACAACAAAACCATGCATCACTGGCCCAGCCCATGTTTCGAGAGTATCAGCCAACGGGCTTGGCTCCAATGTCTTAAGAAAAAGTGAAATTAGAGAGTTATTTATTGATAAATAAAGTAACAAAAAAATGAAAATAACAACCGCTTGTGCAAAACCGCGCCCCTCTTCGATCCACAGCTTGCCAGCGCATTTACCGCATTTGGGAAGCTCGTTGGGCACAAAAAATGTAGCCCGCGTTTTTATCAACGGAGTATACGGTTGAAGTGTACCGCAGTTCGGGCACTTAAGCCCCGCCAATCGGCTTGTTATCATCATCATTTTTCGCTCTCTCCAACAGCCATAGCCTTCAATTCCTTACGAATAACCTTACCCGTTACAGTCATCGGCAAAGCCTCCAAAAACCCAATTTCCCTTGGGTACGAATAACTTGCCAACCGATCCTTAACATAAGCCTGCAACCCAGCCGCATCCTCAACCGCCCCGTCCCGCAACACAACATAGGCTTTCACAATCTCAGTGCGCAGCGCATCCGGCTTGCCCACAACCCCAACGGTCACGACATCAGGATGGGTCAACAAACAGTCCTCAATCTCCGCAGGACCAATGCGGTACCCAGCAGAGGTGATCACATCATCCTCCCGCCCGACAAAGCGCAAATACGCGCCCTCCCAGACACCGCGATCCCCCGTCAGCATCCAGTCGCCGATAAACTTCTCCGCAGTCGCTTCAGGACGGTTCCAATATTCCAACATCATCGAGGGCGACCCACGGCGCACCGCAATATCGCCTTCCTCAGCCGTCACCTGCCCCAGCCCATCAACGACCTGCACATCATGCCCCGCAACCGGCTTGCCAATACAGCCCGCACGCACAGGAAAATCCGCACCACAGGAGGACACCGTCATATTACACTCGGTCTGGCCATAAAATTCATTGATCTGCACGCCCAATGCCTCACGCCCCCACGCCAACATTTCAGCCCCCAACGGCTCACCACCCGAAGCAACAGAGCGCAATCCAACCAGCGACGCCCCCTCGGCCCGCAACATGCGCAAAGCCGTGGGTGGAAAAAACACATTCCGAACTTCGCCACGCGCAATTATATCCGCACAACCAGCCGCCTCAAACTTCTCCATCCGCGCCGCAACAACAGGAATACCCAACGCCAACCCCGGCATCAAAACGTCAAACAACCCGCCAATCCACGCCCAATCCGCAGGGGTCCACAGGCAATCACCCGCCTGCCCCAAATGATCATGGCTAAGTGAAACGCCCGCCAAATGACCGCCCAAAACGCGGTGGCCATGCAACGCACCCTTGGGACTGCCCGTCGTGCCGCTTGTATAAATCAAAACGCCCGCCGTCACGGCATCAACCGCCTGCATCGTAACCACAGCGCCGGCAAACCCCACGCGATCCACCATCCAAGGTTCAGCCAAATCGCCCAGCAATCCAGCCCCTTCAGGATCGGTCAAAACTATTTCAATCCCCGCATCAGAAACGCGAGAACGCAACGCATCATTTTTGAACAGCTTAAACAAAGGTACTGAAATCGCACCGATTTTCCAGATCGCCAAGTGAGCCGCAGCGCACCAAGGGCTTTGACTAAGCAACACCCCGACGCGGTCCCCAACGGCAACACGCGCTTTCAAGGCCCGCGCTAAACCGTCCGACATATCCGCCAATTCGCCGTAACTAACGTCACGCCGCACATCCCCCGTCAAATCAATGACCGCAGTCTGTTCCGCCGGATGCGCCAAACATTGCGCGGCCATATTCTGCGCGGGATCAAGCATGGGTTTAACCCATAGCCCCCATCATTTCGCGGCCAATGAGCATGCGGCGGATTTCCGAGGTCCCTGCACCGATCTCCATCAACTTGGCATCACGGAAAATACGGCCGACAGGATTGTCCGACAAATATCCAGCCCCGCCCATGGCCTGAACTGCCTGATGCGCCTGCTTCATCGCTTCTTCAGATGCATATAGACAGCAGGCAGCCGCATCCTGACGGGTCACATCGCCACGATCACATGCCTTAGCGACTTCATAGACATACGCGCGGGCCGAATTCATAGCCGTGTACATATCCGCCATCTTGCCTTGCATCAGCTGGAACGACCCAATCGGCTGTCCGAACTGCTTACGCTCCGCCATGTAGGGCATGATTTCATCAAGACACGCGGCCATAATCCCAGTCCCAATACCTGCTAGAACCACACGTTCGTAATCCAAACCAGACATTAGAACCGCAACGCCGCGCCCTTCTTCGCCCAGCACGTTTTCAAAAGGCACTTCAACCTCGTCAAAGATCAGCTCGGCTGTGTTCGAACCACGCATCCCTAGCTTGTCAAAATGCGGCGAGGTGGAGAAACCAACCATCGATTTTTCAATGATAAACGCGGTCATGCCTTTGGACCCTGCATCGGGATCGGTCTTGGCATAAACCACCAACGTATCGGCGTCTGGACCATTGGTGATCCAGTATTTATTGCCGCTTAAACGGTAGTGATCGTTGCGTTTTTCGGCACGCAACTTCATTGAAACAACGTCAGACCCCGCGCCCGCTTCTGACATTGCAAGCGCACCAACGTGTTCGCCAGAAATCAATCCAGGTAGGTATTTTGCTTTTTGGTCATCCGTACCGTTCAACTTGATCTGATTTACGCACAGGTTCGAATGGGCACCGTAAGACAACGAGACCGAGGCAGACGCCCGCGCAATTTCTTCAACCGCAACGGTGTGGGCCAGATAGGACATCCCTGATCCGCCAAACTCTTCACTGACAGTGATACCTAACAGGCCCAGATCACCCATTTCCGTCCATAATTCCGGTGGAAAGGTGTTTGACTTATCGATGTCAGCCGCCATCGGCTTTACGCGTGTCTGCGCCCAACGGTGGACCATCTCACGCAGGGCATTCACATCCTCGCCCAAATCGAAACTCATTGTGGCATTGAACATGGAATAGTCCCCCAGATTGCTTTTGAAAAAGTTTATTGAACACTTGTTCATTACTTAAGCGCAATCAAAGCAATCGGTCAATAGCACAGATAGGCTACCCACCTGCCCAAAGCTGATGATCAGGATTCCAAATATAGAATGTAGTGCGCCACAAGGTGCGCCCTTGGATCAGATTTGGGCTTGATAAACCGCTGAAACCTCAGCACGGATAATACGTGTAATCAGCTTGCAGTCCTCGATCGAGAACGTAAGCGGCACCCGCATATCAACAATCCCCTGCAAAATGCGATCTGACTTGGGCATATTGACGGGGTTGGCATAATGCCAACTGTCATAACGGCTTGTAAATGCAGCAGGTTCAGCCGCGCCAAACCATTTCAATTCAACGCCACGGCTTTTACAACGGGCGACAACCTCGACAACCGCTTCTTCAGACCAATCCAAAAGTAGAAACTGGATCGAAGACCCGACAATCACTTCCTCTTCAGGCCGCTCGATAATTTTCAAACCCGCAACATCACGCAGCCCTGTCTCAAGCGCGTAATAACGGTCATTCCAGCGCTGACATTGCATCGCGAAATCAGCGATTTGCGGACGCAGAATGGCTGCGCGCAAGTTGTCCATACGGCCAGAGATGTTTGGCGTTTCGTATTTTATGTCTTTGAAAACATCAGAATCAGGTGCGGCCAAATGCCGTTCAAACAGCATGTAGGACCCAGACAACATAATGGATTTCGCAGCCAAAATTGGATCATCCGTGACCAAAAACCCACCCTCGCCGGAATTCACGTGTTTATAGGTCTGACAAGAATAGCACCCAATAGTGCCCGCACGCCCCGACGGCACACCATTCCATGAGGCCCCCATTGTATGTGCGCAATCTTCAACAACCTTTACGTTTGCCGCGTCACACATCGTCATCAAACGATCCATGTCACAGATGTGGCCCCGCATATGGCTCAGCAACAAAACATCTGCTTGGTCCAATTTGCTTTCCAAGTCATCCAGATCAATGGTTAACGCTTCGGTCACACCCACAAATATAGGCTGGGCACCTACTGCAGCGATCGCACCCGGAACAGGGGCAAGGGTAAACGCATTCGACAAAACCTTGTCACCATGCCCTACACCCAACGCCCGCAAAGCTGTCGCCATCGCATACCCGCCTGAAGCTACAGCCAAGCAGTATTTCGATCCAACGTAGGCCGCGAACTCTTGCTCCAACAATGCCGTTTCCGACAATTCGCCAGCGTTGGTGTTGTAGCGGTGCAAGCGCCCGTGGCGCAAAACGGCCAACGCAGCCTCAATACCAGCTTCGGGAATGGATTCTTGTTGGGTAAAACTACCAGTAAAATTCTCTGTCATAAGTCAGTTGTGCGCAGACATACGCGACGCGTCAAGGCATCTAAGCTAGATTTAGGAACTACAAAATCGCCTGTTCAACCCAGTAAATTGGTCACGATTTCAGGCAGATCGACATACTTGTCTAACAACGCTTCAGGCTTCAGCGCTGCCATATCACCACCAGCGGGGCCAAAGGTCACCAAGACACATGGTACACCAGCGTTTCGGGCCGTATCACGATCCGTTTTGGTATCACCAATCAAGCATGTCAACGCAGGATCGCCACCCGCACGACGGGCCGCTTCAAACAAATGCTCTGGATCGGGTTTGCGCACAGCCAACGTATCCGCCCCGATCATCGAGGCAAAGACATCCCGCACCCCCAAACGCCGCAACAACTCTTCCGCCAGTCCCGCAGGCTTGTTGGTTGCGATGCCAACACCGTAGCCAAGCGTCTTCAACGTCTCAACTGCATCCATCGCCCCGTCGTACATGGTTGTGCGACTATCGATGTCCTTGGCATAGGCCTCTAGCAACACTGGATAATAGTGATCCAATATGTCTGCATCGTGGGCGCGATCCAAACGCTTCAACCCCAGCGACAACATGGCCCGCCCTCCACGTAACGCTGTTCCTGCATCCGTCGATGGGTTCAACATGTCGCCAACACCCATATCACGAAAACACACATTGGCAGCCTCGATCAAATCACCACTGGTGTCAGCCAACGTGCCATCGAGATCGAAAATTACCGTCTTCATACCGCTCGCTCCAATTTTAGCGTCGGCGATCAATCGCTTGCGGATGTTGCAACACGCAATCTCAATTGATGGCCTAATACCTTGTGCCTTTGGCGCAAATGGATAGAACGGGCGCGAACAGAACAAAAGAGATTTCGAATGAGTGTTGCCCTAATAATTCTAGGTGCCGGAAAAGGCACACGGATGAATTCTGAACTGCCAAAAGTCGTTCACCCAATCGCAGGCGCACCAATGCTGGTGCATGCCATGCGTGCTGGCGCAACACTCGACCCCGCCCACACTGTTATTGTTGCAGGTCACGGGGCAGACACCGTGACCAAAGTTACCCACGCCTATGACGATGAAGCAAAGATCGTTTTGCAGAACGAGCAGTTGGGAACAGGACATGCTGTCTTGCAGGCCGCTGACGCGTTAGCAGGGTTCGAGGGCAAAGTGATTGTCATGTACGGTGATACACCGTTTGTGAAACCCGAAACACTTGAAGCCATGATTGCGGCCAAAGCCGATGTGGTTGTGTTGGGATTTGAACCTGCAGATGCTGGCCGTTATGGTCGCCTTGTCACGAACGGTGCGTCCCTTGAACGGATCGTTGAATTCAAAGACGCAACAGATACAGAACGCGCCATAACGCTTTGTAACAGTGGTGTTATATGCTGTGCCGCGCCTTTGCTATTTGAGCTTCTCAATAAAGTTACTAACGACAACGCATCAGGGGAATACTACCTGACTGACGTTATCGGCCTTGCCCGCACAGCGGGACATACGGCGACCGTTGTGACCTGCTCAGAAGCCGAAACCTTAGGTATCAATTCACGCGCAGAACTTGCCGCCGCCGATGCGTTGTTTCAAGCCGCAGCACGTCTTGCCCTATTGGACGACGGCGTAACATTAGTTGCTCCAGACACGGTCTATCTATCGTTGGACACTCTTATTGGACGCGACACCATCATCGAACCAAACGTGGTCTTTGGTCCAGACGTCACTGTGGAATCCGGCGCAACGATCCGCGCATTTTCACACCTTGAAGGATGCCATGTTTCACGTGGCAGCATTGTTGGCCCCTATGCGCGTCTGCGCCCCGGTGCTGAACTGTCCGAAAACGTACGTGTCGGCAACTTCGTCGAAATCAAAAATGCTACGATTGCCGAAGGGGCCAAGGTAAACCACCTGTCCTACATCGGCGATGCCTCGATCGGGGAACGCAGCAATATCGGTGCGGGTACAATTACCTGCAACTATGACGGTGTAATGAAACACCACACAGAGATTGGTGCGGACGTATTCATCGGTTCCAACACCATGCTCGTCGCTCCTGTCACAATAGGCAATCGGGCGATGACTGGCAGTGGATCAGTGATCACTTCGGACGTCGGACCAGAGGCCTTGGCCTTATCGCGTGCACCACAAATTGAAAAGCCGGGCATGGCGCAGAAATTGTTCGATATGTTACAGGCTAAGAAGGCCGGAATGAGCAGGAGCAGCTGAAATGTGTGGTATTGTAGGTATACTTGGAAGCCATGAGGTCGCGCCAACCCTTGTAGAAGCCCTAAAACGGCTTGAATATCGCGGGTATGACAGTGCAGGCATCGCCACGATCAACGATGGCAAACTTGACCGTCGCCGGGCGATAGGAAAACTGGTTAATCTAAACGACCGATTGGTGCATGAACCGCTTGCAGGTAAATCAGGCATTGGCCACACACGGTGGGCCACACACGGTGCACCAAACGAGAACAACGCGCACCCGCACATGTCGGGCAACGTTGCCGTTGTGCACAATGGCATTATCGAAAACTTCCGCGAATTGCGGGCCGAATTGAAGACGCTTGGTATCAACTTCAACACCGATACGGACACCGAAACTGTCGCACTGCTGACACAGCACTTCGTCGAAAACGGTGCCACCCCAGTTGAGGCAGTGAACAAAACGCTTGATAAACTTGAAGGTGCCTTTGCTTTGGCATTCATCTTTCACGGTGAACAGGATCTGATGATTGCTGCCCGCAAAGGCTCCCCATTGGCAATTGGACATGGCGACGGCGAAATGTACGTGGGCTCTGATGCCATCGCGTTGTCGCCATTGACCAACCAAATTACGTACCTTGAAGAAGGGGACCGCGCGGTTCTAACCCGCAACAGCTTGGAAATCCGCGACCAGAACGGCGAACTTGCAAATCGTGCAATCAAAACTATTCAAGTCGACAGCGCACGTGTGGACAAGGCCGGCTACAAGCATTACATGGCCAAAGAAATCGCTGAACAGCCGACTGTTCTGGCCAATGCGATCAATCATTACCTCAGCGCCAATGGCGATATCGCCCTGCCTGATCCAGGTCTTGATTTTACCAAAGTTGACCGCCTTACGATGGTTGCGTGTGGCACCGCCTACTACGCGTGCCTAACGGCGAAATACTGGTTCGAACAGATTGCCCGCATCCCTGTTGAAGTCGATGTAGCGTCGGAATTCCGCTACCGCGAACCACCAATCCCTGCCCGTACAGTTGCGTTGTTTGTCAGCCAATCAGGTGAGACAGCAGATACCCTAGCTGCCCTGCGGTATTGCGAAGGCAAAGCAGACAAGATTGTCTCAGTGGTCAATGTGCCAGAAAGTTCGATTGCACGCGAAAGCGATCTGGCTCTCCCCATTTTTGCGGGTATTGAAGTTGGTGTTGCATCGACAAAAGCGTTTACCTGTCAGCTCACTGTCCTGCTGATGCTTGCCCTTAAAGCTGCGTCAGAACGCGGCGAAATTACAAACAGTCAATTGGAAGATCACCTTTCAGCCGTGCGCAATCTACCCGCATTAATCAATGCGGCACTTGAGCAGAACGCTTCAATACAAAGCGCTGCACGCAAAATATCAGAAGCACGTGATGTCTTATTCCTGGGCCGTGGACTTATGTTCCCGATAGGGCATGAGGCTGCATTAAAACTGAAAGAAATCAGCTACATACATGCCGAAGCCTATGCATCAGGTGAATTAAAGCATGGGCCGATTGCGTTGATCGACAAGCACGTTCCTGTTATTGTATTGGCACCTAGCGACACCTTGTTCGATAAAACCGTGTCCAACATGCACGAGGTTATGGCGCGCAAAGGCAAGGTCGTTTTGATCTCTGATCATCAAGGCTTAGAAGAAGCTTCTGACGGGGTTTGGGCGACCATCGAAATGCCAACAGTGCCGGACATCGTTACACCAATAGTCTATGCGATCCCTGCCCAGTTGCTAGCCTACCACACGGCTGTCGCCAAAGGCACCGACGTGGATCAGCCGCGCAACCTCGCCAAGTCTGTAACGGTAGAATAATGGGCAAGCAGTTCGACGAAATCAGCGAAGACCACCGCGCCTTCATCGCACTGCAGCACATGTTTTTCAGCGGTTCTGCGGCACCAGATGGCAAGGTTAACATCTCTCCCAAAGGGATGGATTCTTTGCGCATCATGGGGCCTAACCGGATAGTCTGGCGCAACCTAACAGGCAGCGGGAATGAAACCGCGGCTCACATCGCGCTTCATTCACGTATGACCTTGATGTGGTGCGGATTTGAAAAACGGCCCATGATCATGCGGGCCTATGGCACCGCCAAATGCATCCATCCGCGCGATGATGACTTTGACGAATTGAACGCCATGTTCCCACCCTTGATTGGTGCCCGCCAAATATACGATATGCATGTCGATATGATGCAGACCAGTTGCGGCTTTGCCGTGCCGTTCTTTGATCATGTTGGCCCGCGCGACGTCTTGAAAGACTGGACAACGAACAAAGGCCCCGACGGGATCGCCGAATACTGGCGCGACCGCAACCAAACCACGCTGGATGGATTTCCAACACATATACTGGATACTACGACATGATCCTCGAGGACGCGCTCGCTCAATTGAACGAACACCAAGACCCTGAAAAAGCAGCGCAATCTGCCACGTACCACAAGGCACCACGCCCTTATTTGGGCGTCGCCAATCCGATCATTAATGATCTGACCAAAGAATGGCGCACAAAGATGGATGTGGAGCAGCGCGTCGATCTTGCCGATGCGCTTTGGGAAACAGATATCTATGAAGCGCGTATTGCTGCCGCAAAGTTGCTAACGCAGGCACGGATCAAAGACGACGATGACGTTTGGGGTTTGATCGCATCATGGGTCGATGATTTTGACAGCTGGGCCATTGCGGATCACGCTTGTATGGCGGGGCAAAAGCGCTTGGTGGTTGATCCAGCGCGTATTGATCACGTCGAAGAGTGGGTAAAGTCGGAACACATGTGGACGCGACGCGCGGCCCTTGTGATCACCTTGCCGTGGACCAAAATGAACAATCCAAAGCCGCTGGATCTAGAAATCAGAGAACGTGTGCTGGGATGGGCCGCTTTGATGGTGCCAGACCGCGCATGGTTCATTCAAAAAGCCATCGCATGGTGGCTGCGCGAATTGTCAAAGCACGACTCGGACGCAGTGCGTGCCTTTTTGGACGAACACGGCGCGGCAATGAAGCCGTTTGCTGCCAAAGAAGCAGCCAAACTCCTGAAATAACAGGGGTTTGGCCGCTTACGGTTTATTCGTGCATGCCGCGTATAGGATAGTTATTCTCTGGATTTCGCACAAAGTCAGCACCACCCAAAATCACATTTAAATCCGGACGCGCAAAGGGCGCGTTCGAGATGTCGATGATCTGGATATTGCCCTGTTCGTTTATCATAAACAGGCCCGGCTCTGGGAAGGGACGATCTGACTCCTTGTCAGAACGAGGATCAGAAATATACAGGCCCAAGGATTGCATCTGCTCGATGCTCATATCGTACCCTACTGCGAAATCAACATTGATATCAGCCAGTTGGAGTGTTGCGCGTTCTTGCGTGTCAGCGGAAACCGCAATCACATCGACACCCAGTTCGTTAAACTTCGGCAGCAATTCGTTCAGCGTATCCAGATAACGGGTGCAGATCGGGCAATGCTTGCCACGATACACAATCACCAACTGCCAATCGTTGTCACCCGATGGCGTACCAACGGTCAGAACACCGCCACCAAATTTTGGGACTTCGAATTTCGGAAACAATGCACCTGCATCTAGTTTAATCGCGCTCATAATTTGCTCCTGAAGTTTTGTGGCTGTTGCGGACACAATCCCAGACAGGCGCATCCGTCAATGCAAAGCCGTCTGTGCGCATACACACATCACAAAATCTGGACCATAAGTAACAAGAGGTTAAAGCGAAACTTTCACCTCAACCAAATCGGTCAACGATGCACCCAAGACCTGAAACGCCTGCAAGGACATACGGCTGCCAGCGGTTGCCGGACCATCGATCGTAATAAGCAAAACATTTGCAGTCTTGCCCTTGTAAGTAACACGTCCCTTTTGTTGGACCTTCACCAATGGGGTTTTCAACCAAAGACCCGTTTCTGTAGGACTTCCCAGCGACGCCACGGTGATGCCAAGCGGCCCACTAGTTTTAGCAGGCGTTGCTACGGCAACAAATGCACCATCTGTTTTGATTGGACGCGCAATTGGGCGCTGTTCTGTCCCACCAGCTGCTATGGAAATTTCCAGCGTTGGCGTCACCACCTCTGCTTCATTACCACCTAGGGTCAACGCCCCTAGGTTTAGATTAGCACAGCCAGCCAAGGTGGCCCCGATAACGGTCATCACAACAATATGTTTCATGCCCCAATCTTACCCCGCCCAAGTCGCCCCTTCAATCGACCTTTGCCCCTTGCCCCGAGCTAAGCGCATCTTTACCTATAAGGCATGAATGTACCTTTAATTGATCCCTTCGCACGCGCCATCAACTACCTGCGCGTATCTGTCACCGATCGCTGCGATTTTCGCTGCGTCTACTGCATGTCTGAAAACATGACGTTCCTACCCAAAAAGGAACTGCTCACGTTGGAAGAACTGGACCGCATGTGTTCCACTTTCATCGGCTTAGGCGTCGAAAAGCTGCGGATCACGGGCGGCGAACCCCTTGTGCGCAAAGGAATCATGACCTTTTTTGACGGCATGACACGCCATCTTGAAGCGGGAACGCTGAAGGAACTGACCCTAACCACAAACGGCAGTCAGCTAGAAAAATACGCAGATGATTTGTTCGCCGCGGGTGTACGGCGGGTGAATATCTCACTCGACACACTGGACGAAGCGAAATTCGCTGACATCACACGTTGGGGCCGCCTGCCCCAAGTGTTGCGCGGTGTTGATGCTGCGTTGAAAGCTGGGCTAAAGGTCAAGATCAACGCGGTTGCCCTTAAAGGCTTTAACGAACCTGAACTGCCAGAAATCACGCAGTGGTGCGCCGAAATGGGTCTTGATCTGACATGGATCGAAGTCATGCCAATGGGCGACATCGGAAACGAGGATCGTTTAAGCCAGTATTGGTCCCTCAAAGAGGTACAGGCCAAATACGCTGAACATTACACCGTAACCGAATTGGCGGAACGCACAGGTGGCCCTGCCCGCTATGTGCGCCTTGAGGAAACCGGTCAAAAGATCGGGTTCATCACACCGCTCAGCCACAATTTTTGCGAAAGCTGCAACCGTGTACGCATTACGTGTACTGGCGAAATCTACCTATGCTTAGGTCAAGAAGATATGGCCGATTTGCGCGCACCGCTTCGGGCACATCCAGACGATGATCGCCCACTAGAGGACGCCATTCGCGCTGCTATTGCAATGAAACCTAAAGGCCACGATTTTGACTATTCCCGTCAAAAACTGGACGGGCAAATGCCCCGCCACATGAGCCACACAGGCGGCTAATGCCCTCAATGCAAAAACCCACAGGGCTTTACCGCGCTTATGCTTTGCTCAGTGCGGTGATATTGCCGTTTGTGGCCCGCGCACGTGTGAACAAACTGCGCAGCGCCGATGTGCCAGTTCACCGCGCCCACGAAATATTGGGCCACGCGACCGAGCGCCGCCCTGCTGGCACGCTTATCTGGTTTCACGCAGCCTCTGTCGGCGAAAGCCTATCGGTTCTATCACTGATCGCAGCAATGGGACGCGCACGTCCCGACGCGCGGTTCTTGATCACTTCTGGTACACCCACTTCAGCCAAGTTGATTGCGGCACGAATGCCACCGCGTTGCCAACACCAATTTGCGCCTTTGGATGCAAATGGTCCCGTGCGACGGTTCTTGAAAGTCTGGCGACCAGATGCGGTTGTTTTGGTCGAAAGCGAGTTGTGGCCAAACACCTTGGTATGTTGTCGCAAAGCAGGGTTGCCTGTAGCTTTGATCAACGCCCGTCTCTCAGAAAAATCACTAAAAGGCTGGGCGAAAAGGCCCAAAACTGCGCGTTTCTTATTGCACGATTTCGTTTTGGTGCTGACCCAAACCACCGCAATGGCGCAGTCCCTTCTCGGGTTAGGCACACCCGCGGATCGCACGATGAAAGGCATCGACCTAAAGTCGCTTTCCGCGCCTTTGCCAGTGCATGCCAAATCATTGGAAATGATTACAACCGCTTTGAACAATCGCCCTGTCTGGGCCGCGTGTTCAACCCACGCGGACGAAGAAATCGACGTTCTAAAAGCCCATACCGAACTTTTGAAAACCTACCCGGATCTGTGCCTTATCCTTGCCCCCCGCCACCCTGAACGCAGCAACGAAGTTGCGGCGCTGATCCAAGCACAAAACCTAAGCCACACACGGCGCAGCGCTGATGGACTGCCCACCGGTCAGGTTTATTTGGCCGACACATTGGGCGAATTGGGGATTTGGTACGCAACTGCACCCTTTGTTTTTCTGGGTGGTTCCTTGCTGCCCATCGGCGGGCATAACCCATACGAACCTGCACATGCAGGTGCAGCAGTGTTATCAGGCATCCATGTCACAAACTTTGCCGAAACCTTCGGTGCATTGGAAGCTGCTGGTAGCGCACGACTGGTCGCAGATGCTGACGATTTGGCGCTGCGCGCCGACGCATGGCTACGTCATCCTGACACGCTTGACCAAGCCCGCAAATCCTCTGCCAAGTTTGCCAAAGCACAGTCCGGCACGTTGGACGAAGTTGCCAATCAGGTGATTGACGCCTTGGGGATCGATGCCTTGGGGATCGACGCATGATACCAAGATTGTTTGTCACCAATTTCAACCGCAACTTCACAGGTGTCTCGGCCACAGCCGCAAATGTGGTGCGGGTTCAAGCCAAGCGGCATGACCTGTCACTGGTCGGGCAGCCCTTGCCCAATTGCCCAGCGCCAATCGAACCAGCACAGGCCAGATACGGTTCGCGCGGGGTGACACCATTTGCAATCTGGCACGTACGCCGCAACACCGAAATGCGGGCTGCCATTTTTGCACGTGACGTCTTGCGCCTGCCGATCAAGATCGTCTTCACCTCAGCCGCACAACGTCGCCATTCTGCAGTTCCGCGTTGGTTGATCAGCCGTATGGACGCGGTGATCGCCACCACTGACGCGGCGGCAACCCATGTGCCAAACGTACGTGCCGTTGTGCCACACGGCGTTGATACAGATATGTTCACCCCCGCCAAAAAACGTTGGGTTGCGTGGGGCAAAACCGGGTTTGGCGGCCAAAAAGGCATTGCCACCATTGGCCGTATCCGCCCCGAAAAAGGCACCGATGTCTTTGTTGATGCCATGCTGCGCCTTTTGCCGCAGCAGCCAGATTCAACGGCATTGATCATCGGTAAAGCCACCCGCGAACATCAATCGTTTCTTGACGGGTTAAAGGTCAAAGTTGCCAGAACAGGACTAAACGAACGTATCCTATTCATCGGTGAAGTGCCCGCTGCTGAATTGCCCGCATTAATGCAAAGCCTATCCCTGATCATGCAAATGCCGCGATACGAAGGGTTTGGTATGGTCCCACTTGAAGGCATGGCAAGCGGCGTTCCATTTGTCGCCACAGATGCAGGGTCATACCGCGCATTCAGCGACGAAGGTCGTACAGGCACGATTGTTCAAGACGCGACAGACGCCAGCGATGCGGCTGCGAAAATTCTACACTCCAACCACGAAGCGATGGCGGCGCACGCGCGTATCATCGCACAAACCTGTTTCAGTTCCGAGCAAGAGGCAGACGGAATCGACGCGGTCTATCAAATGTTGCTAACCGAAACGTAAAACGGCCATGAAGGGGTTTCCTTCATGGCCGCACATGACAATTTCAACGCAGTTACGCGCCCATTGGCATCCCTTGTTCGATCAACCCTGACCACCAGCTACACCCAGCAGGAATAACGCTGTCATCAAAGTTATACATCGGGTGATGCACCATCGCGGTGTCGCCATTGCCCACCAGAATGTATGCACCGGGGCGTTCTTCCAACATATAGGCAAAGTCTTCCCCGCCCATGACCAAATCAGCCTCATCACAAGACCCCGAAACGCTAGACGCAACTTTAGCCGCAAATTCGGTCTGTGCCTCGTGGTTCGCCATCACTGGATAGCCACGGATATACGTCACATCAGTAGTGCCACCAAATGTCGCTGCGTTGCCTTCGCATATCGCCATGATGCGTTTTTCCGCAAGCGCGCGCATTTCAGTCGACATTGTACGCACGGTGCCTTTGATCTGCACACTCTGTGGGATCACGTTAAACGCTTTGGATGATGTTTCAAACGACGTAACTGACACCACGATCTGATCAATCGGGTCAGCGTTGCGGCTGGCAATCGTTTGCAAAGCCAAAACCAAGTGGCTAGCCATTACGGTTGTATCTATTGTTTCGTGCGGTTTGGCAGCATGTCCGCCAAGCCCCTCAAGGGTGATATCAAACTGATCGGTTGCCGCGAAAAACGGACCGGGTCGAATGGCAAAGCTACCCAAAGGCATTCCCGGCCAATTGTGCATGCCATACACTTCTTGGATGTTCCAACGCGCCATCATGCCGTCGTCACACATTTCTTTGCCACCACCGCCGCCTTCTTCTGCTGGCTGAAAAATCACCACGGTTGTGCCGTCAAAA
This sequence comes from uncultured Paracoccaceae bacterium, assembly GCA_905182355.1. Classification (GTDB taxonomy): domain Bacteria; phylum Pseudomonadota; class Alphaproteobacteria; order Rhodobacterales; family Rhodobacteraceae; genus Ascidiaceihabitans. The sequence goes on from CAJJBH010000022.1 coordinate 128,905, forward strand.
TTGCGGGTTTCAGCCAGATATTTAGCCGCGCCCAGCAACATCGCCGTATGTCCGTCATGGCCACAAGCGTGCATCGCATTGTCGGTTTTGGATGCGTACTCAAGCCCCGTTTGCTCGTGAATGGGCAACGCGTCCATGTCAGCGCGCAGACCAATTACCTTGCCAGATTTTGTTTCATTTCCTTTGATCACACCAACCACACCCGTGCGGCCAATGCCCTCCACCACTTCATCACAGCCAAATTCGCGCAGTTTTTCAGCGACCAAGGCGCTCGTGCGGTGCGTTTCAAACAGGATTTCAGGGTTTTGGTGAATGTCACGGCGCCATGCTTTGATCTCGTCGTGCAGTTCGGCAAATCGGTTTTTTACGGGCATTGGTGATGTTCCTAGACTTTGTATTCTGAAGTTTAAGCTTATGTAATCTAAGCCGGCATTGGCATCCGACGTTCAACCATTTCGGCGTACCAACTGCAGCCAGCAGGGATCGCTTCATCGTCAAAATTATACTCTGGATGGTGCACAGTCGCGCCGTCGCCGTTGCCCACCATAATATAAGCACCTGGGCGTTCTTCCAACATATAAGCGAAGTCTTCGGCGGCCATGATTGGCGGAGTATTTGCATCAACAGACCCCGCGACAGCCACTGCGGCCTCGGCTGCAAAATTAGTGTTGGCTTCGGCATTCACTGTCACCGGATAGCCACGATCATATTCAATTTTTACAACACAATCATGGGCCTGCGCGGTCAAGCTTACCAATTGCTTCAACTTCACCTCAACCATGTCGCGCACCTTTGGATCTAAAGTGCGCACTGTCCCGCGCATCTGCACGACCTGTGGAATAACGTTGTGCGCTTCGGTGTCAGAATGCAATCCACAGACAGACACAACCACCTGGGACAGCGGATCGACCACACGGGACGCAATTGATTGCAGGGCCAAGATTACATGGGCCGCAGCCACATTTGGATCTATCGCATCGTGCGGTGCAGCCGCATGGCCACCACGTCCTGTGATGGTCAGATTAAACTCATCCGCGGCTGCCAACAACGCGCCAGACCGGATTGCAAATTCACCCACTGGGAAATTGGGCATGTTGTGCATTCCATAAACTTCTTGAATGCCCCATCGGTCCATAAGGCCATCTTTGCACATCTCAAGGCCACCGCCGCCAACTTCTTCTGATGGTTGGAAAATCATCACCGCAGTGCCATCAAAATTGCGGGTCTCGGCCAAGTATTGCGCGGCCCCAAGCAACATAGCGGTATGCCCGTCATGGCCACATGCATGCATCTTACCAGGGACAGTGCTGGCATATTCCAACCCTGTTGCCTCGTGAATGGGCAGCGCGTCCATGTCAGCCCGCAGCCCGATCACGCGACCAGACGTATCGGTACGTCCCTTGATCACGGCGACAACGCCAGTTTGACCAATACCTGTTGTAATGTCGGTTATGCCAAATTCGCGTAATCTGTCTTCGACAAACTTAGCAGTGTTATGCACATCAAAACCCAACTCGGGATGCATGTGCATGTGACGACGCCATCCAGTGATTTCAGCATGAGTTTCGGCAAATCGATTCTTAATCGGCATAGTGATACCTTTGCATTAAATAGCTGGTCCCAAGCGCATTGCGCTGCCATCCGAAAACCGGCCTAGGCGGAACCTATTTAGATCATGACCCACTTCGCCACCAGTTGCCAGAGCTGCCAAAATGCGGCCCGCCGCAGGCCCAATACCAAAGCCGTGGCCGCTAAATCCAGTACCAACGGTCAATCCGGGCAAAGCTGCAACACGGTCCATCACGGGAACAATATCGGGCATTGTGTCAATCATCCCTGCCCATGCTGATTTAATCTGCACAGGACCAAGGTGGGGAAACATCGCCTCGAACCTAACAGCAAGGTCGGCCACCTTTTTCTTGTTTGGCTCAGGGTTCAGCACCCGCATTGCTTCAAACGGACTGGCCTGATCTGGCGACCAAGATCGTGGCGTCCCCCACGCGTCAGGATAACCCTTTGGGGCAAACGGCTTGAAGCGCACACCAAAGGGGTCACTCAGCAATTGGGACATATAATTGGGAAGACTACGAAACGCATCAGGGCCGACAAACATTTCGATAAAGCGACCCGCCGCCAAAGAATATCCGCCATCAGCGCGGGGCCGGAACGCAAGATTTTTATCTGCAACGCCGCCCATTTGCACCACAGGCAAAGGCTGCGTGGCCGCAACGGTTGCGCGGATACTCAACTGGGGCAACGCGACCCCCATGTTGCGCAAGAAAAGGGAGGACCATGCGCCCCCCGCCAACACCACTTCGGACGCTTTGATGGTTCCAGCCTCTGTTACAACACCCGCAACGCGGCCTGCCACCATATCCAAACTGCGCACAGCACAGTTTTCGACAATTTTTGCGCCTGCACGCGCCGCAATTCCCGCAAGGGCGGGCACAGCAACCCAAGGTTCAGCGCGCATATCACTGGGTGTGTGAATACCGCCAACATGGGCACCCTGAATGTTTGGGATCAATTCAGAAATCTGCGCGGCGTTTAACATCTGACTGTCCACGCCCTGCCCCTGTGCAATGGACAGCCATGTGCGATACCGCTCCATCTCGTCCTCGGAATGGGCCAGATATGTTGTGCCACCTTGCGTTAAACCGATGTCGACGTTTGTGCGCGCAGCCAAATCACGCCAGATTTTCTTAGCTTCGGTTAGCATCGCAATCTCGTCAGGGTCACGGCCTTGTTGACGGATCCAACCCCAATTGCGGCTTGATTGTTCACCAGCTATGCGGCCCTTTTCCAACAGAACCACACGTTTGCCCGCTTCGGCCAAAAACAAGGCTGTGCACACACCAATCACACCCCCACCAATGACGACAACATCAGCTTCGCTGGGGGGTGGCCCTGCAAATGTGATCGCAGTTGCTTCGGAAATTGGAAATGGGACGTAGGTCAAGTTAGCTTCACCAGTAAATCGCGCATAAACTGATGGCCTGCTTCAAACTGGGCTACATCGATAAATTCATTGGGTTGATGGGCTTGTGCAATATCACCTGGCCCACATACCACTGCAGAATATCCCGCCGCCTGAAACTGCCCTGCTTCGGTTCCGTAACTGACCACGTGGCCCGCATTGTCACCTGTGATCAAACGGGCCAGCCCTTCGGCCTCCCCCTGCTCTTCCGGCTTTAGCGGTGGCACGGCAAAGCGTGGGGTCAAAACGATGTCCGCGCCTGGGTGCACGGCTTGCATCGCTTCCTTCACCGCATTCACTTTATCAAAATACATCTGATCCAAAGCGGCAGGGTCATCACCGGGCACCGCACGGTATCCCATGTTGAAATGGCAATCCTTCGCCGTGATATTGTCAGCCGTGCCGCCCGTAATCGTGCCCACATGCCATGTGGTATAAGGTGGATCGAACATCTCGGCCAAAGGTGCCGGCGTTGCCGCGCGGTTCTTTTCGTTCTGTTCAGTCGCCCACTGGATCAGGCGCGCGCCTTCATGGATCGCGCTGACCCCTTGGTAATAGATCGAGGAATGAACCTCGAACCCGACGACGTGTGTCGTATAGGCGTTACCACCTTTGTGGCCCGTGACCGCTTTCATCATCGAAGGCTCACCCACGATCACCACAGACCCTTTAGGCACCACACCCTGCATCGCAGCGATCATGGGCGGCGCACCTGTGCATCCAACTTCCTCGTCAAAACTTAGCGCCAATTGCAACGGACGGGTCACGCCGGCGTAATGCGCTTCAACCAAGGCCCAGATCGCAAGGGCGTCAAACCCCTTCATATCGCAGGTGCCACGGCCGTAATATTTACCCTCTTTTTCAACCACTTCCCAAGGATCTGTGTCCCACGGTTGCCCATCCACAGGCACAACATCCGTGTGACCAGACAACACAACTGCGCCCTTAATATCTGGGCCAACATGCGCAAACAATGCCGCCTTGTGAGGTTGGTCGGGGTCAGGCCAGCGGTGCGAGGTTATGCCGTGCGAGGTCAAATAGGTCTCGACCCACTCAATCAACGGCAGATTGCTGTCGCGGCTCACTGTGGGAAAGCTGATAAGCTGCTTCATCAATTCAAACGGGGTTAGGCGATTTGGCATTTTAATACCCACTGTCTGTGACCAGCACTTTATGCCCCGGCCCGACCTCACGGTAAACCGAGGGTTCAGCCACATAAGACACCGGATGGATTGGCGACGGGATAGGTTTGAAATTCAAATCCTTCTCGTCCTTGCGCTGACGTGGATCGGCAATCGGCACCGCCTTCATCAAGGCTTGAGTATAGGGATGTTGTGGGTTTTCAAACACGGCGGACCGTGGACCCATTTCAACAATACGACCCAGATACATCACGCCCACATTGTGACTGACACGTTCAACCACAGCCATATCGTGGCTGATGAACAGGAACGACAGGTTCAATTCAGATTGCAATTCCATCATCAGGTTCAGCACTTGGGCCTGCACGGACACATCTAACGCAGACACGGCTTCATCCGCGATAATCAGTTTCGGGTTCAAGGCCAAAGCACGGGCAATCGCGACGCGCTGGCGTTGACCACCTGACAATTCATGGGGATAGCGGCGCATGAAACTACGGGGCAATTCGACACGGTCAAACAACATCTCGACGCGATCTTGGATTGCTTTGCCTTTCAGCGTGGCAAAGTTATGCATCGGTTCAGCGACCTGATCCGACAACTGCATTTGCGGATTAAGGGATGCAAACGGATCCTGAAAAATCATCTGCATATCAAGACGCGAGGTGCGCAAGTCCTGCGTATTCAGCGCCATAATATCTTTGCCACCCAATCGAATGGAACCTGAATTCGGCTCAACCAGACGCAGGATCGAACGGCCAGCCGTGGATTTCCCACAACCGGATTCGCCCACCAAACTTAACGTCTGCCCCTTGTTGATTGTGAACGACAGGTCCTCAACCGCATGGACATTGGCCACGGTGCTGCGAAAGAAGCCGCCTTTAACGGCAAAGCGTGTGGTCAGGTTTTCGACCTCTAACAACACTTCATCAGTGCCTTTGATCGGCTCGATCTTACCCTGATTCCGGCCCATCAGGACCATCGGTTCGGGATATTCCTTGCCCGTCATCTCGCCCAGTTTCGGAACCGCAGCCAGCAATGCTTTCGTATAAGGATGCTGCGGGTTCTCGAATATTTCCTCTACCGTGCCCTCTTCAACCTTTTCACCGCGAAACATGACCACGACGCGATCCGCCATCTGGGCAACCACCGCCATATCATGGGTGATGAACATCACGGCAGTGCCGGTTTCACGTTTCAAACGGTCCATCAGCGCCAAAATCTCGGCTTGAATGGTCACATCCAACGCAGTTGTCGGTTCGTCCGCGATCAGCAAACGGGGTTCACAAGCCAGTGCCATTGCAATCACAACACGCTGACGCATACCACCAGACAATTCGTGTGGATATTGGGTCAAACGGCGCTTTGGCTCAGGAATGCGAACTTCGCGCATCAATTCAAGCGCTTTGGCAGAAGCTTCCACCTTGGACAGGCCTTTGTGCAGGCGCAAACCTTCGGTCAACTGACGCTCGACAGTGAACACAGGGTTCAAAGCCGTCATCGGTTCTTGGAAGATCATGCCAATTTCGTTGCCTCGGATTGAACGCATAAGATTCGGTTCAGTCTGGGCTAGGTCAATTTGATCAGCATCTTTTCGATTAAATAAGAGGCGACCGCCTGTTATTTCACCGCCACCAAATTCAACCAACCGCATCAATGACAGCGAAGAAACCGACTTTCCGGAACCAGATTCGCCAACCACACAGACTGTTTCGCCAGATTTAATATCGAAAGAAACATCTGACACGCCGACGACAGGGCCGTCTTTTGTCTGGAATTCAACGCGTAATCCCTGAATTTCAGCAATCGGAGCGCCAATTATAGGCGCGTTGTCGTGATCCAGCATATGGGTCCCCAGTTTGCCCAGATTTTGGGGCTTTCCAAAGGCTAAGGCCAACTGTTGGTGGCTGTCAAACAGATGCAACATGGAACGCTATAAATTAAGTTTAAGCTAAAACTAATTTTCCCTCACGTTGCGCAACATTGGGGCAACATCAGGGTTGCAATTTTTCCAGAAACTGTTTCGATGTGGAGCAATGGCTTGTTGGGGATAGGCAAGAAGACTGCAAAAAACTCTGCGTATCAGCACAGTTAGATCGCAAACTTCGTGTTATTCTTTCCATCCATACTAAACACTGCAGACCCATATTGGTGATCTGCGGAATAAATCGGCACACACTTGTGTCCAACTTGGAGTACAATATGAAACTCAGAACCTTTTTGCTTGGGGCGATCGCAACAACAGCGTTTGCACCTATGGCGATGGCAGATGCTCACGAAGGTGAGCGCGGCCGTGACGGCGAAGTCAAAGTTATTTATTGGCAGGCCCCATCGATCCTGAACCCTTATCTGTCCGGCGGCACGAAAGACATCGAATCGTCCTCGTTGATCATCGAGCCAATGGGCCGTTACGACCAAGACGGTAACCCTGTTCCGTTTTTGGCCACAGAAATCCCGACAGTCGCAAACGGTGGCGTGTCCGAGGATCTGACGTCCATCACATGGAAACTTCAAGAAGGCCTGAAGTGGTCTGATGGGTCCGACGTGACCTCTGCTGACCTCGTGTTCACTGCAAAGTATTGCATGGACCCAGAAGGCGGTTGCGCACAGTTGGCCAAATTTGAAGGCGTTGAAAGCGTTGAAGCGATTGATGCGCTGACCACAAAGGTCACGTTCACAACACCTAAGCCAAATCCATATGGCCCATTCATGGGCGGCCAATCCCCGGTCATTCAAGCGGCACAATTTGCTGATTGCTTGGGCGCACGCGCGCCAGAATGTACTGATGCTAACTTTGGTCCAATCGGCACAGGCCCGTTTGTTGTTACAAACTTCAAGCCAAACGATGTGATCCAACTGGTTGCAAACGACAACTTCCGTGATCCAAACAAACCAGCGTTTGCATCCATGACGTTCAAAGGTGGCGGTTCTGCTGAAGCCTCTGGTCGTGCGGTTTTGGAAACAGGCGAATTTGACTACGCTTGGAACCTACAATTGGCACCAGACGTCATTTCTAAAATGGCTGAAGGCGGCAAAGGTACACCAATCTCCGCGTTTGGTGCGCTTGTAGAACGTCTTGAGATGAACCTCACGAACCCGTCTCCTGATCTTCCAGCAGAGACACGTGCCACGGTTGCTGAACCGCACCCGTTCTTGTCCGACATCGCAGTCCGCGAAGCACTTTCTATGGCCATCAACCGCCAAGAACTTGTTGACGTAGGATATGGCGACGCAGGTCGTCCAACATGTAACTTGGTGCCAGCGCCTGCGCTTTATGCATCAGATAACACAGGTTGCCTGACACAAGACATCGCCGGATCCAACGCTATGCTGGAAGCAGCTGGTTGGGTTAAAGGTGCTGATGGTATCCGTGCCAAAGACGGCGTGCGGATTTCCATTCTGTTCCAAACATCTACGAACGCTGTGCGTCAGGACTTCCAAGCTCTGATCAAAGACTCGTGGAACCAAATCGGTGTTGAAACCGAATTGCGTAACCTTGATGGTTCCGTATTCTTTGGTGGTGATCCAGGTTCCCCTGACACGTTCCAGAAATTCTACGCAGACGTAGAAATGTATGCGAACGTATTTGACGGTACAGATCCGCAAAACTACCTTGCAGCTTACCGTTGTGGCAACGAGCCTAAGCCTTCCAGCCAATGGCAGGGTGAAAACATCAACCGTTTCTGTGATCCAGCGTATGACGCTATGATCGACGAGTTGGCCAAAACTGGCGATCTTGAGAAGCGCGGTGAATTGGGCAAAAAGATGAACGATATGCTGACAAAAGACAGCTTCACAATCGTTCCTTTGGTTGACCGTGGTCGTGTATCAGCACATGCAAACAGCTTGGGTGGCGTTATTCTTAACGTCTTCGACTCCGAATTGTGGAACGCTGCTGACTGGTACCGCACAGGTAACTAAGTCACTCTAAACACATGTAGGGTGCGTCGTGTGGCGCACCTTACTTTCCAACAAATTACTGACGCACAAAGGCGCCGCTTATGTTGACCTTCACAATCCGTCGCTTGATCACTTCGATCCCGACGCTTTTGTTCATCAGTATCGTGATCTTCGCCCTGCTTAAATTAGCACCCGGCGATCCAATGGCGCAGGTTCCACTAACCGTCCCGCCAGAGGTGAAGCAAAAAATGCGCGAAGCCCTTGGCCTCGGCGCACCCGCCTATGTCCAATACTTCAAATGGCTCAATCAGTTCTTTATCGTGGAACCACAATTCCTGATCGACTGGATGACCCGCGACAGCGCCCTATTCGGTTGGCTACCAGACACACAATTCAGCATGATGTACGATCCAGAGCTGCAAAAGTTGGTGCCACAACAACGCACAATTAGCTACCAAACGCGCTCGCCCATCATGGACATCGTGATCCAGCGCATTCCACAAACGCTTTGGGTCGTAGGCCTCGCCTATGTGGTCGGCATCCTAATCGCGCTGCCCATCGGCATCTATTCAGCCTACCGACATTATTCCGTGTTCGATCAAGCAGGCACGTTTATCACGATGGTAGGCTTCTCGATCCCACCGTTCTTCACAGGTCCCCTGTTGATCGTGATCTTCTCGGTCTCATTAGGTTGGCTCCCCTCAATCTATGATACAACCCACGTGGTCGAGAACTGGGCCAGCTTCAAGTATCAACTCTCACAAATGATCCTGCCCGTCATGGTGCTGGCGTTGCAAACCACAGCCCAAATCAGCCGCTACATGCGCGCCTCGATGCTCGACAACCTGAACCAAGACTACGTACGCACCGCGCGGGCTAAAGGCCTCAAGGAAAACACCGTTGTCATGGTCCACGTGTTGCGAAACTCAATGATTCCCGTCATCACTGTCATCGCACTCGGCGTGCCCTCTATCTTCGGCGGTGCCATCATCACCGAAAACGTGTTTGGCGTGAACGGGATCGGGCAACTGCTGATTACCGCGCTCTTTGCAAATGATACACCGATGGTCATGACCATCACCTTTATCTTCGCCATTATGATTGTGGCGTTTAACCTGATTGCCGACGTGCTCTACGGCGTGCTCGACCCAAGGATCCGCTATGACTGATATTTCAACCGAGATCGACCCATACGCGGCACTCCAAGACAAAGAACCCGCCAAGCCACCGCGCAATCAATGGCTGGACGTCTGGGACCAATTCAAGAAACACAAAGGCGCTGTATTTGGCGGTGGGTTCCTGGTGTTCATCACTCTTGCCGTTCTGCTTGGACCCTATATCTGGAACGTGGACCCGCAGAAACTGGATATCCGCAACAAAGACGTACGCCCACTTTGGACGGCGCTTTGGAACAGTGACGCCAAAACACTTTGGCACCGCCCCTTTGGAACTGACAACCTTGGTCGTGACCTGCTTGCGCAAATGATCGCGGGTGGCCGCGCATCAATGGCCGTGGGTTGGACAGCGATGTTACTCTCGCTGAGCATCGGCACCGCAGTTGGCGTGGCCGCTGGCTTTTTCAAACGCCTTGACGGGCTATTGATGCGCATGACCGATCTGTTCCTGTCCTTGCCCATCCTACCGCTATTGCTGGTCGCCGTGACCCTATTCCGCCAACCGCTGCGGGCCAATTTTGGACCCGAGGGCGGCATGTTCATCCTGATTGTTGTGGTTGTGGGCCTGACCAGCTGGATGCAAACCGCACGGATTGTACGGGGTGAAGTTCTTGCGCTGAAAGAGCGTGAATTCATCCTAGCCGCTCGTTCAATTGGCACGTCGTCACGAGCAATTATTATGCGTCACCTACTGCCAAACGTGATCTCACCCATCATGGTGTCGGCCACACTGGGCCTTGCCGTGGCAATCATCACCGAAAGCGCGTTGTCGTTTCTAGGCGTCGGCTTCCCATCAGATTTCCCGACATGGGGTAAAATGCTGGCAGACGCTGTCCCACGTATGGAACAATTCCCAGAGCGCGTCTTGCTACCGGGCATCGCAATTTCGCTGACAGTGCTTGGGGTCAACTACTTAGGTGACGGTCTACGCGATGCGCTAGACCCACGTATTCGGGGACGGTAATGGTGCTATTCGGCTACAAGATTGAAGTGTCGGAAACGGAAAAAATCCCATTAGTCTTTTTTGGAATTGTAGTGCTCGCCACGCTAGTTTTACCGCTTAACATGGCTATCTCCGGCCTCGTGATTTTCATCGCAATTATAGCCAATTTGAAATTTGGCCTGGGCAAAATTTCGTCCAACGGAAAACTAATGCAGGTCTGTCGGCTCACTCTAATGATCGCTTTAATGGCATACCATTTGCGCTCCTATCTCGCAATTTAATTGCTTGATCTTAGGGCTTGGATTTGACGATGGGTTCTCCTAACCAAACCTTAGGATGCGTTAAAACCTGCCATTTACCACTCTATGCTCACAGGTGAACCACCACCCGCGAAAGGACCTCACAGTATGATTGCCTACGTCACCGTCGGCGCTGATGACATCGCTCAAGCAAAACGGTTCTACTCTGCCTTCTTGCCAGCGCTGAATTACGGGCTAAAAGAGGTTTCCGAGGGCCTTAGCTACGCCTTGCCCGTCCCTTCAGGCCAGCGCCCCACTTTGCCTGACTTCTACGTCAAACCTACATTCAACGGACAACCCGCAACAGCAGGCAACGGTGCTATGGTCGCCTTTGAAGCACCCAACCAAAGCCAAGTGCGCACCTGCACGCCGCAGCCCTAGCGGCAGGCGGATTTGACGAAGGCCAACCAGGCTTTCGCGCATCATACGAACCTGATTTCTAGGTTGACTATCTGCGCAATCCACAAGGAAACAAGATCGCATTGTTCTCCAGCAATCCGAACGAGTCCGGCCGCGACGGGTAGCAAACGTTTTCCAACGCTACGTTTGAAGAACCCAAAGCATCCCCTGTGTTGCAAATCAAGCTAAGCGACAATTAGGCGTTAAACCCTAACCAAAAGTTGACGGAGACTTCAAAACGTTAACAACAGGCAGATGTTACCAAAGGGTAAATGGGGATTTCGTGGGCTATTTGTACATCTAAGCAGCCTAATTGTACAAACTGCGTTCAGATTGACCGATGACGCCATAACTCCATAGGGAAATTGTACATATTGACCCCCTATTGTGTACAATAAGGCCGGCAAAGATCAACGTAAGCCGCGTTAACCACACCGTACGTTGGCAACCTTACCTAGTTTTATTGCCGTTGCATCCTTCGCAAAATGGCCCACACCAAACCTACAACAGGCAGGGTGATCAACGCCGTCATCATCCCCTTACTTAGCCCCGTCATGTCGGCCAAAGGATAGATCAAATACCCCACAAGCGAGACCGCGTAATAGCTGATCGCGACCACCGAAAGCCCTTCAACTGTGCGCTGCAAATGCAACTGCTGATCGGCGCGTCGGTCCATGCTGGTCAACAACGCTTGATTCTGGGCAGAGCGTTCAACATCCACCCGTGTTCTCAACAGGTTACCTGCACGAATGGATCGACTGCTCATGGCGTCAAGTCGCAGTTCAGCGGATTTTACCGTCCGCATTGCTGGCTCGTAACGGCGCATCATGAACTCGGCAAAACTCTGACGCCCCTCGAACCGTTCTTCGCGCAGGGCCTCGATCCGTTGGTTCACAATTGCAGCATATGCCCCCGTTGCACCAAACCGAAACGATCCCCGCGCAGACAGGTTTTCCAATTCAGATGCAATGGTCAACAGGTCGTGTAATGTGGTTTCGGCAGCGGCCTGTTCTGAACTCATATTCCCCATTAAATCAGTGAGTTGACCATCAAGCGCATTCAAAGTTCCACCCATATTTTGCGCATGAGCAAAGCCCAACATCGACATCGCTTTGTAGGTTTCAATCTCGCACAACCGCTGCACAATTCGGCCCACCCGACGCGCACCCGTTTCAGGTTTAGCAAACACCGCAAACCGCTGATGTCCCGCCGGATCAATCCGAAAATCGCCAGCAACAACAGCCGCATCATCAAGCACCGAACTGACTGCCAAACTTTCCGGCACAAACCAATCTTTAAGGCAGGTCGCAACATGGGCACGGTCCGCTGTTTGTTCGATCCGAAGCAACGCCGAAGTGACCCGTTGTCCCGGCGCCTCTGCCAGCCAATCATCTGGAAACGTTGAGAAATTTACGGGATCAAAAGGGCGCTCATCCACCCCTTCACTGAAAATTGTATAGGTCGCAAACTCGGTATGTTGTTCCCACTTTATCCAACTTTTTCCAATCTCGCCGTAATAATGCGTGGCACCTGGCTGAGGGTGTGCGGCTCCATGACGATCCAGCAAATTCAGCAGATGTGCCATATCATTATTACGATCCCGAAGCGCCGCACTGTCTGCTTTTTTGATTGCGATAAATGCAGCCGTACACGGGGCTGCCATCGCAGGAAATGGACGGGCGTGAAGTTCGTTGGCCAGCTTGTAGCGCAAGGGATGGTCTTCGATATGCGACATAGGTCTTCTCCAGTATTGCCCAAGTCATACCGTCGATGAGAAGTTTGTCAAACTGTTTATATATATCAATAACTTGACGGAATACAACGGTATACCGAAGCCTTTGATCATCGCAGTAGAAATACAAAAGGCGGACCCGATTTGGGCCCGCCTTTCTTGCAATTTTGGATCGGTATAACTTAGTCGATCATCGGCAACAGCTTGTCCAACGACGCCTTCGCATCACCGTAAAACATCCGCGTATTTTCTTTGTAAAACAACGGGTTCTCGATACCCGAATACCCAGTGCCCTGCCCACGCTTGGACACGAACACTTGCTTGGCTTTCCAACATTCCAGAACAGGCATACCAGCGATTGGGCTGTTTGGATCGTCCTGTGCAGCAGGGTTCACGATGTCATTGGACCCAATAACAATCGCCACGTCGGTTTCAGGGAAATCATCGTTGATTTCATCCATCTCCATAACGATGTCATACGGCACCTTCGCTTCGGCCAGCAGCACGTTCATGTGACCCGGCAAACGCCCCGCAACCGGGTGAATGGCAAAGCGCACGTTCTTGCCTTGAGCCCGCAACTTGCGCACCAGATCAGCCACACCAGACTGCGCCTGTGCCACCGCCATACCGTAACCCGGGATGATCACAACGCTATCAGCTTCATTTAAAGCCGCAGCAACTCCTTCGGCTTCGATAGCGATCTGTTCGCCCTCGACCGCCATTTGTTCGCCAGCGGGGCCACCAAAGCCGCCCAAGATGACCGACACAAAGGATCGGTTCATCGCCTTACACATGATGTAGGATAGGATCGCGCCGGAGGAGCCAACAAGCGCACCCACAACGATCATCAAATCGTTACCGAGGGAGAAGCCAATCGCCGCCGCTGCCCAACCTGAGTAGCTGTTCAACATCGACACAACGACGGGCATATCAGCGCCGCCGATGCCCATGATCAGGTGGTAGCCAATGAACAAGGCCGCCAAAGTCATTAAGAACAATGGCAAAAAGCCACCTGTGTTGAAGTACCAAACCAGTGTGATTACGGATAACGCAGCAGCAGCCGCATTCAACATATGGCCGCCCGGCAGCTTTGTCGCAACACTGTCTACACGCCCCGCCAGTTTGCCGTAAGCAATGATGGAACCCGTAAATGTGATCGCTCCGATGAAGATACCAAGGAACAATTCAACACGAAGGATCGAAATTTCGACCCCGTCTTTCTTGGCCAGCAAGGCTGCGAAGCCCTCGAGCGTCTTCTTGGCTGTATCATCCATCGCCAGTACGCGACCCAGTTCCACATGTGCGATGAAGCCTACAAATACGGCAGCCAAACCCACAAGTGAATGCATGGCAGCCACCAATTCAGGCATCTGCGTCATTTGAACTTTTGTCGCCAATTGATAGCCAATATAACCACCACCTGCGATCAGGATCAGTGACCAAAACCACAGGCCTGAGCCCGGTCCGACCAACGTGGCAAACACGGCCAATCCCATACCGACAATGCCGTACCACACTGCGCGTTTGGCACTTTCCTGACCTGACAAACCGCCAAGGCTAAGTATAAAAAGAACCGCCGAAACCACGTAAGCCGCTGTTGTAAATCCGTATTCCATGAATCCGCTCCCTTATGACTTCTGGAACATGGCGAGCATACGCCGTGTCACTAGAAAGCCGCCGAAAATATTAATACCAGTCATAAAGACTGCAAGTGACGCCAATAGGATAACAAGATACGAGCTTGATCCGATTTGCATCAACGCCCCCAGGATGATGATCGACGAGATCGCGTTTGTCACAGCCATAAGCGGTGTGTGCAAGCTGTGGGCCACGCCCCAGATAACTTGGAAGCCGATAAAGACTGCCAAAACAAATACAATAAAGTGCTGCATAAAACTGGCAGGTGCCACAAGTCCAACAGCCAGCAGCAACGCGCCGCCAACGGCCAACAACGTAACTTGGTTTTTGGTTTGCGCTTTGAACGAAGCATCTTCTATTGCGCGTTTTTCTGCCGCCGTTGGCTCAGGAATCACATCCTTCTTAGGTTGTGCGGCAATCGCAGCAATCTTGGGTGGGGGTGGTGGAAACGTCACGGCCTTTGCATGGGTTACAGTAGCCCCACGAATGACGTCGTCTTCCATGTTGTGGTTGATCACACCGTCTTTTTCAGGGGTCAGATCAGCCAACATATGGCGAATGTTCGTGGAATAAAGCGTCGAGGCTTGCGCCGCCATACGGCTTGGGAAATCTGTATATCCGACAATAGTCACGCCGTTGTCTGTGACGATCTTCTCGTCCATAACGGTCAGCTTACAGTTGCCGCCCTTTTCCGCCGCCAAGTCAATGATGACCGATCCAGGCTTCATCGCAGCGACCATATCCTCGGTCCACAACTCGGGTGCTTCGCGGTTCGGGATCAAGGCTGTGGTAATGACAATATCAACTTCAGGTGCCAATTCACGGAATTTGGCCAGTTGGGCCTTGCGGAATTCTGGGCTGGACACGGCAGCGTATCCACCAGTTGATGCGCCATCTGCCTGTTCCTCTTCAAAATCGAGGAAGACAAATTCAGCGCCCATTGATTCAACTTGTTCTGCTGCTTCAGGCCGCACATCAAAGGCGTATGTGATCGCGCCAAGACTAGTGGCTGTTCCAACGGCCGCCAGTCCTGCAACCCCTGCCCCAACAACCAAAACCTTCGCTGGTGGAACCTTGCCCGCAGCTGTGATCTGGCCGGTAAAGAAGCGACCAAAGTTGTTGCCCGCTTCAATTACAGCGCGGTAGCCCGCGATATTGGCCATGGATGACAGTGCATCCATTTTCTGGGCACGCGAAATGCGGGGCACCATGTCCATCGCCACCACAGTCGAGCCTTTTTTGGCAGCAGAGGCCAGCAGTTTTTCGTTCGCAGCTGGATTGATGAAAGAGATCATCGTTTGACCGCCACGCAAGCGTTTGACTTCGATTTCGTTGGGTGCGCGGACCTTGGCGACCACATCTGCGGCCTTCCACAAAGCAGCAGCAGTTTTGACGATTTCAACGCCAGCAGCAGTATAACTGGCGTCTGAAAAACCTGCTTCAGCGCCAGCACCTGTTTCAATCACACAGTCGTGGCCCAATTTCTGCAATTGCGCAGCACTGTCAGGTGTCATCGCAACGCGGCGTTCACCCTCAAATAATTCTTTTGGTGTACCGATTTTCACTCTAAAGCTCCCCCAAATTCATCATGTTTTGTTCAAGTCGCATTTTCCAGAAAATGCTGCAAAACCTGTTATTACATAGAAAAAAGCTATCCCGCTGCAGCGCAGAATACAAGCAGATCGTCAATTTGACTCGGTAATTTACGTTAAGTAAAGCAGCCAGATGCGTATCTTTTTCTCCCGATGTTGTGCTGGTTTTGATCCACTGACAACAGGCCTCTTGTTCAGCAGATTTAATCTATATGTATCAGCACCATAGGCATTCGAATTGGGAAGGCCGCCTATTTGATGACTGGAGGCGAACAGGGCATGGGGGAGACATTGGCATGGGTGATTGGTCAGGTGTGAACCATA
>CAJJBH010000023.1 GCA_905182355.1 uncultured Paracoccaceae bacterium
ACCGAATGCGAGACAGCCCATGCTTGCGCATACCCTGCCTCGCACCCGATGAATTTACTTCGTAAAGCTCAACGCGAAAACTTCTTATGCTTCAAACGCTTAGGCTCCATCGCATCTGCGCCCAAACGACGCTTCTTGTCTTCTTCGTAGTCCTCGAAGTTGCCTTCAAACCACTCAACATGTGAATCGCCTTCAAACGCCAACATGTGCGTACAGATGCGGTCCAAGAAGAAACGGTCGTGCGAAATAACGACCGCGCAGCCGGCGAAATCGACCAATGCGTCTTCCAAAGCCCGCAGTGTTTCGACGTCCAGATCGTTCGTAGGTTCATCGAGCAGCAGCACGTTGCCGCCGTCTTTGAGCAGACGCGCCATGTGCACGCGGTTGCGCTCACCACCGGACAATAGGCCGACTTTTTTCTGCTGGTCGCTGCCTTTGAAGTTGAAGGACGAGCAGTAGGCGCGGGAGTTCACTTCGGCGTCGCCAAGCACGATCAATTCGGCACCGCCTGAGATGGCTTCCCACACGTTGTCGTCAGGGTTAAGGTCGTCGCGCGACTGGTCAACGTAGGACAGTTCGACCGTGTCGCCGATCTCGACCGTGCCCTCGTCTGGGGTTTCTTGGCCTGTCAGCATTTTGAACAGGGTCGATTTACCCGCGCCGTTTGGCCCGATCACACCGACGATGCCGCCCGGAGGAATGGACAGGGTCAAGCCGTCGATCAACAGCTTGTCGCCCATTGCTTTTTTCAGCCCGTTGATTTCGATCACCTTGTTGCCAAGACGCTGGCCGTTGGGAATGACGATCTGGGCGTAGGTTAGTTTTTCGCGTTCTGACACGTCGGCCATCTCGTTGTACGAGCTGATCCGTGCCTTGGATTTCGCCTGACGGGCCTTGGCCCCTTGGCGCATCCATTCCAGTTCGCGCTGCAATGTTTTCTGGCGTGATTTGTCTTCACGGGCTTCTTGCATCAAGCGTTTGGCTTTTTGTTCGATCCACGAGGAGTAGTTGCCTTCCCATGGCACGCCTTTGCCGCGATCCAGTTCCAGAATCCAGCTGGTGATGGAATCAAGGAAGTAACGGTCGTGGGTCACGATCAGGATGGTGCCTTTGTAATCCATCAGGTGCTGTTGCAGCCATGCGATCGTTTCGGCGTCCAAGTGGTTGGTCGGTTCATCAAGCAGCAGCATATCTGGCGCTTCGAGCAGCAGTTGGCACAGGGCGACGCGGCGGGCTTCACCACCAGAGAGCGAGGCGATGTCAGCGTCATCAGCAGGGCAGCGCAGGGCTTCCAACGAGACGTCGATTTGGCTGTCCAAGTCCCAAAGGTTTTCGGCGTCGATCTGGTCCTGAAGCTTGCCCATCTCGTCGGCGGTTTCTTCAGAATAGTTCATGGCCAGTTCGTTATAGCGATCCAGAACGGCTTTTTTCTTGGCCACACCCAGCATCACGTTTTCACGCACGGAAAGGGTTTCGTCCAGCTTTGGTTCCTGTGGCAGGTAGCCAACTTTGGCGCCTTCAGCGTGCCATGCTTCGCCGGTGAAGTCTTTGTCCATGCCGGCCATGATCTTCATCAGGGTCGATTTACCAGAGCCGTTGGCCCCGACAACACCGATTTTGACCCCTGGCAGGAAGTTCAGGTTGATGTTTTCGAAGCATTTCTTGCCGCCCGGGTAGGTTTTGGACACACCGGACATGTGGTAGACGTATTGATAAGCAGCGGCCATGAGAACGACTCCGATCTAGGGAATTTGATTTGGTCCGTGATAACGAAGGAGGCGTGCGGGAGCAATGCGGGGATTTTTTGTTTTATTATTTGTGGTTTTGGGTGTGCAAAGCATGGCTGAACCGTTGTTTTATTCGTCGGTCACCTCCAACGATATTGATTACATCACCAAGAGTGATCCGTCTGCTTATGGCTGCAAAACCTGCATCGGTACTGACCTGAAAGAGATGCCTGATGGACAAGGGGGACCGTTGATGCGCGATGGGACCCATGTGTTTGAGTTGCACTTTAAGGATGGCGTCGAAATGCAGGTTTGGGTCTCTGCTGCGGTTGGAAGCGAACGCGCGGCGGCCAAACAAGTTGCAAAAATCCAGCAACCACTAGGCAAGTTGCCCACAATGATGCGCCGCGAGATTGGCCATGTTGTGATCCATCAAGGAGATCGTGGGGCTTTTGCCGAGAATCAGGACCACTTCTTTGTCTTGCACACAAATAATATTGCCAAACGCATTTCGACCCATGATCTGGAAGAAACTGTGTTTCATGAGGCGATGCATGCGTCGGTTCAAATTAAGTTATTGAAGTCATCGAAATGGCGTTCAGCTGTTCGCAAGGACAAGGGCCATGTGACCGAGTATTTCCAAACCGATGCGCAGGAAGATTTCGCGGAGACAGGTCTAATGATTTATACTTATCTGCGCGATCCTGATCGTTTGCCTTCAAATGTACGTTCCGCGATGGAGAGGACGATCCCAAACCGGATTGCCTTTTGGCGAAGCCGTTTCCCCGAGACGGGCAAGGAGTTCTTCTCTGTTGCATCTTATGGAGAGTGTTAAGGTCGCGGTGGCTATAATCTGAAAAGCTGTGTTAAAGCGCAGTATGAAGTCTTCTTATCCCTACGCCGTTGCAGGTCAAACTATCGGCCTTCTTGGTGGCTCATTTGATCCAGCCCACGCGGGTCACGCGCACATCACGCGCGAGGCGCTGAAACGTTTTGGTTTGGATCGTGTGTGGTGGATGGTGTCGCCTGGCAATCCGTTGAAAGCGCGTGGCCCTGCGCCGCTTGATCAGCGGATGGAGTATGCGCGCGGCGTCATGGATCATCCGCGTGTGCAAATTACCGATATCGAACGCCAGTTGGGCACACGGTATACGGCCCAGACCTTGAAGGCTTTGCAACATCGCTATCATGGTGTGCGCTTTGTGTGGTTGATGGGGGCTGATAACTTGGCCCAGTTTCATCGGTGGCAGGATTGGCGTTGGATTATGGAGAATGTTTCGGTTGGCGTTTTGGCCCGTTCGAATGAACGTATCTCGGCCCGTATGTCGCCTGCAGCGCGTCTGTATCGCGAAAACCGGATCACGGGCCGCCATTCGCATTTGTTGACCCGATGCGAACCCCCAGCGTGGTGTTTTGTGAATGTTCCTATGGTGGCGCAATCCTCAAGCGCAATTCGCGCGGCAGGGTTGTGGACGTCTTAGGCCCGCAGGCGGATAGAGGCGAGGCCAGCGCCCATGACAATGAGCAATCCGATCCATGTTAGCATGGCAGGTAACGTGTCGAAGAATATCCACCCCAGAATAACAGCGGCCAGAAGTTGGAAATAAACCAATGGGGCCAAACGTGTCGCCGGGGCGAGCTTGTAGGCGTAAAGCATGATGAAATTGCCCAGCATTGAGAACAGCGCCGACAGGGTCGTCAGCCACACGACTTCGCCCGTGATTGCGGGGATGTTTGTAGCCCCAAAGGGTGTTAGCACCAATGCGGCGATAAACAGTTGGGTGAAGGTCAGGCCCAACGGTGTGCCAAGGTGTGACAGCCAGCGTGACGCGGTAAGGAACGCGCCGTAGCAGGTGCCCGCAGCAACGGCCCAGATCAGGCCAGACCCCGCATCTGATCCGGGTTGTACGACGATTAACACGCCAATGAAGCCAAGGATCACAAGGGCAGCCCCTTGCCACCTGATAGGTTCTTTTAGGAAGATCATTGCAAGGACGTAGCTGATCAATGGCCCAATAAAGAACGCGGCAAACACGTCTGCGATGGGTTCACGTGACAGGGCAACTTGGATGCAGCTTAGGCCAACGGCCAGTAGGCAAGCGCGAAACCAGATGCGCCAATCGCGAAGCAAGCTCCAGGTGCCTTTGGGTAAGAAAGGCAGCAACATTAGTCCACCAATTAAGAACCGCGACCACGCGACATAGATGGGGGAGGCCCCAAGGCCTGCGCTTAGCATTTTGCCAGCTGTGTCCCCTGCTGGAATAAACGACATGGCAATGAACATGATCAGGACTGCAGATTGGCTAAGGCGCTGGAATAAATTGGACATGTTCACTCGCTATCATGCCGTTAAATGGATGCAAGAGTGAACCAACTGTGACTTGAGGTTGTCACGATTGCTTGGTTAAATAGACTCTATGTTTCACGGTATTTCCAGACGTGCGTTATTAAGCTCCGCCATTTCTTATGTTGGCGCTACAGCTGTATTGGCGGATGCCCCACTTACCTCGTTGTATCCCCGATTGCGCGGTGCCGATGCGCCTGAAGTTGTGGTAAAAGGGGCGGATGCGATTGTTGCCGCCTCTAAGCTTAGCGGCAAGGTTGCGTTTGCAGTGGCGGATGCCAAGTCGGGTTTGCGTCTTGAGGGCATGAATGAAAAAGCAGCTGTCGCGCCAGCAAGCGTGACCAAAGCGATCACGGCACTTTATGCGTTGAATGTATTGGGGGCTGGGCACCGTTTCACAACACGGTTGATCGCAACGGGCGGCGTGTCTGGTGGCGTGATTCATGGTGATTTGATATTGGCTGGGGGGGGCGATCCGACATTAAGCACAGATATCTTGGCCGACATGGCCCGTCAGTTGAAGGCCGCTGGTATCCGCGAAGTGCACGGCAAATTTCTGGTTTATGACGGTGCGCTTCCCTTTGTGAAAACCATCGACAAAGACCAACCAGATCACGTGGGGTATAGCCCTGCAATTGGTGGCATCGCGTTGAATTACAACCGCGTACATTTTGAATGGCGCCGTGCATCTGGCAAATATTCTGTCACGATGGATGCACGGTCTGCCAAGTATCGCCCCGACGTTGCAATGGCGAAAATGCGCATTGTTGAACGTGCATCGGCTGTGTTCGCCTTCGCGGATAAGGGCGGTGTCGACAACTGGTCGGTTGCCCGCGGCGCGTTGGCAAATGGTGGGTCGCGTTGGCTGCCGGTTCGTAAGCCGGCACTTTATGCGGCGGATGTGTTTACCACAATGGCGGGTTCCCACGGCATTCGTTTGAAGCCAGCCAAGGTGATAAGCAAGTTGCCTAACGGGAAGGTTTTGTTGAACTGCAACAGCAAACCCCTGCGCAAGATTTTGAGCGAAATGCTGAAATATTCCACCAACCTAACAGCTGAAATGGTTGGCATGGCGGCCACCATCAAACGGCGTGGTCGGGTCATTGGATTGAAGGCGTCGGCCAATGAAATGAACGCGTGGGCCAAATCTGCGCTGGGCGTTCAGGGCATGAAACTGGTGGATCATTCGGGTTTGGGGTCTGCCAACCTTATGACGGCGGGTGGGATGGTCGGCGCACTGGTCAAGGTTTACGCCAGCGACGTGCTGCGCCCGATCCTAAAGGATATTCCGGTACGTGATGAAAAGCGTAAGATTGTAAAGAACTCCCCCATTAAAATTGTGGCCAAGACGGGGACGTTGAATTTTGTCTCTGGGTTGGGTGGATACATGACAGCGGCAGATGGAACGGTTTTGGCGTTTGCTATCTTCGTGTCAGATGAAAAAATCCGCTCTCGGATTTCCAAGGCCAATCGTGAGGCCCCCCAAGGTTCAAAAACCTACAACACCCGCGCCAAGAAGATGCAGCAAAAGCTGATTGGGCGCTGGGGCTCGGTCTACGGAAGTTAGCGCCTGCCTTTTTGGGGCAAGCGCTTTGGTCTTTTAGGCGGTGTTTTTGATACGTGCCGCTTGGACGAAATCGGCTGTCGCTTCAGCTGTTGCAGCTGACAATGTCCAACCCAAATGCCCATGACCGGTGTTGTAAAAAACGCCCGGCTTTTTACCTGGGCCGATCCTTGGCATCATGGAGGGCAACATGGGGCGCAACCCAGCCCAAGGCACACAGTGTTCCGTTGATACGTCTGGAAAGAACGTCTCGCACCATGTGCGCAGTGGTTTGATCCTGTTGTCGCGGATATCCAAATTATACCCATTGAATTCGGCAGTCCCCGCAATTCGGAAACGGTTTTTACCTAGGCGCGAAGTGACGATTTTTGCCTCGTCATCTAACAAGCTGACCCATGGAGCGGCAGCTTGGGACGCGTCATCGTCGAGGTTTACAGTGATCGAATACCCTTTGACCGGATAGATGTTCACACGGTCGCCAAGTTCGGATGCGATGGCTTTGGATCCGACGCCCGCACAGACCACGATGCCGTCGAACTGTTCGTCCTGATCCCCATCAGCAGAGTGCCAAGTGATCTTGATACCTTCACCTGTGTGTTTGTATTCGGACACGTCTGCTTTGTAGTGGAACACAACACCCAACGCTTCGCAGCCTTTGGATAACGCGCGGGCATAGCGGTGGATGTCGCCTGTGAAATCACTTTCGGTAAAGTAGCCACCTAGGGTGTCAGTTTTTAGCGCGGGCTCAATTTTTTGAACTTCGTCGGCGGAAACTTCGCGCCGATCAAGACCACCTTTGGTCAACAGTTCGTTGACGCGCCGTGCATGGTCAAATTCACTTTGGGATTTGTAGACGTGCAAGATGCCACGTTTTTCCATGTCGAACTCAAACCCAACTTCGCCAGCAAAGCGCACCAAGTGTTTGCGCGCTTCGATTGCCATCTTTGTGGTGGCGATGGTGTGGGCCTCGTAGTTGGGGATGTTGCTCATGAATTCAGCCATCCAAGACAGTTTGTGCCAGCTTGGTTTTGGGTTCACCAACAAAGGTGCATTGGAATCGAGCATCCATTTGAGGCCCTTAAAAATCGTACCCCAACGGGTCCAAACTTCGGCGTTTGAGGCGCTAAGTTGGCCGCCATTGGCAAAGGATGTTTCCATTGCGGCGTAGCGATTGCGATCAAACACACTGACTTGAAAGCCACGTGAAGCAAGGGAATAAGCGGTGGTGATACCTGTGATACCTGCACCGATGACTGCGATATGGGTCATGTAATCTCTCGTCTTTAAACGCGATGGGCCGGACATAGTTATCGGCTGAATTGCCTAACGTCATGTCCCCATCTGTCACTTGACCTGAGAGCTTCACCACCCAAACAGGGGTGGCTTTCTCCTTCGGTGGGCCTGCTGCGTTGTTGCAGACCACTCTCCAGATATACGATGTCCGCGATTTGCGGCAACTTGCACGGTTCATGTGCCTGAGAGTTTACGGGGCGTTGCTCCTTCGGCGTCAGCTTTTGGCTGAGCTCTCCCATGCGAGTCGTATC